>DAORUA010000234.1:0-6374 GCA_035432945.1 Vicinamibacteria bacterium
GTCATCCGTCCGAATCCTTCAGGCGGTAGGCGATGATGTCGTGCGGTGATCCAGCGTGCGCCCAATCGAAGACCGTCGCCTCGTCGCAGTGCTCGATGCCCTTGCGCGTGCGGATCGTGACGCGCGTCCCATACGCCAGCGGGCATCCATGGCCGCCACCCACGGATTGCCGCTCGGAAAGGGAACGATCTGCGCTTCCTGGCCGCCCCTTTCGAGCCGGCAGACTCCGAGCTGGGAGACCGCCCAGATCGCTCCGCCGCGATCGCGATGGACCGCGGTGACAAAGCGGTCCCGCAGGATCTCGAAACGCGGGTCGTGCTGGATGAGCATCGCGCCGGTGGCGCGGGACGACCTCGACAGAAAGCCGACGCCCCCATCCATCGCGAAGAGCAGGCCGCCGCCCGGGTCCTCCTCGATGCCGTAGATGGTGAGCGCGTCGAAGCCCTCCACCCTCGCCTCCCCGGACGAGATCGGATTCCCCCCCTCGTCGGTCCGGAAGTGCAGGATGCGGCGCTCGTTGGAGATCCAGTGCACGCCGCGCTTGTCCACGTCGATGGACCGGAAGCTCTCCTTGTCGGCCCGCAGGAAGCGCACCCCGCGTCCGGTCAGAAGGAGGTTGAGGCCGCCTTCGATGGTGCCCACCCACAACTGGCCTTCCCGGTCATGGAGCAGGACGATCGCGGCGGCGCGCGCGCGGTCGTTGCGCGACTCCACGGGAACGAGGACGCGGCCCTCGAGGGCCAGGACGCCGGCATTGGTGCCCACGAACGCCTGGCCCGCGGGAGTGAGCGCCAGCGACCGGTGCCCGGTTCCAGCGCCCGCCGGAAAGGGAGTGGTTTCGACCACGGCCCCCGAGGCCACGGAGAGCACGGACAGCCCCCGGGTCGAGGTGAAAAAGACCCTGCCGCGCGCGGTCGCGACGTGATCGATGCCCACGAGCACGCCGGGCGCGGGCTGGAACTGCGCGGACTTCTGAAACCGGGTGCCCACGGGGGCCAGGCGGAGCAGACCGTGGTTCCTGGTCGCGAGCCAGAGCGCGCCCACCTCGTCGATGGCCAGGTCGGTGGCCTCGAAGGCGAGCGCCCCGTCGATCCCGACCACGTTCCACTGTCCGCTGAAATAGCGAAGCACCATTCGGTCGCCGGCCAGCGCCCACAGCGTCCCGTCGCGGCCTCGCGCGAAGCGCTTCACCGGAAGCTGCGCGGCGGCCGCGGGCAGGGGCACCGGCTCGAAGCGGCCCCGGACCAGCCGGGAGATGCCGCTCGCCGTCCCGGCCACGATGGCGCCGGAGGGCTCTTCGCCGATCGCGAAAACCGCGGAACGGGAGAGCCCCTGCTCCGGACCGAAGGCCTGGATCGCGGGACCGCCAAGCTCGGCGAGGCCGGCGGTGGTGCCGGCCCAGAGCGCCCCGTACCGGTCCTGGTAGAGGCTCAGGACCTGAACCGCGGGCAGGCCTTCGCGCAGGGAGAAGTTCGCGTCCGGAACCACGAATTCCAGTTTCGCGGCCAGAAGCAGGGCGGTCGCGAGGCTCGTGAACATGGTGCCCGACTAGTCTAAGCCTCTCGGAAATTCGCGACGAACGGCCGGCCCGGACGCCCGCGTGGTCGTCGATAATGAGCGAACCCCATGCCCGTCGAGACCCCGAAAGTCGTCGCTCCGCCGCCTCCTTCGGACCGCCGGCCCATGGTGGGCTGGTTCGATCCGGGCCCGCTCCTTTCCACCGGTTTGAACGTCCTCATCTCGACCCTTTTCGGCCGTCACTCGGATTACCGCCTTCTCGAGGCCCTGGCCGCGGGAGGCGCCGATGAAATCCACGACTACACGAAGGAGGGCGACGCCCCGCGCGAGGAACTGTGGCTCGACTACATCGCCGACACCGGCGACGGTTGGAACTCCACCTACGCGGTCGCCTACTGGGTTTCGCGCCCGACGCTCCGCGTGGCCACCTCCTACGGCGCTTCATCCGAGACCCGGGCCGGGGGCATCCTGCTCTTCGGAGGCGATCAGGTCTATCCCGCCGCGTCACGCCGCGATTATCACGACCGCCTGGTGAAGCCCTTCGAGACCGCGCGGAACTACTCGCGCGAGCCCGAGCCGCACGTCTTCGCCATCCCCGGCAACCACGACTGGTACGACTCGCTCGTCTCCTTCTCTCGCCTCTTCTGCAGCGGCCGATGGTTCCAGGGCTGGCGCACGCGCCAGAAGCGAAGCTACTTCGCGCTCCGTCTGCCGCAGCGGACCTGGCTGATCGGCGCGGACGTGCAGCTCGGCTCGGACATCGACGCCCTGCAGATCCAGTACTTCAAGAAGGTCGCGGCCCAGATGGAGGCGGGCGACCGGATCATCATCTGCACCGCCGAGCCGCACTGGGTCTACGCCACCGCGTATGAGGACCTCGACCCCGAGTACAACGAGAACAATCTCCGGTACTTCGAGAAAGTCCTGCAGCGGAACGGCGCCTCGATCGTCGCCTACATCGCGGGCGACCTGCATCACTACCGGCGTCACGCGAATGCGGACGGCGCGCAGAAGATCACCGCGGGCGGGGGCGGCGCGTTCCTCCATCCGACCCACGCGCCGGACGCCTCGAAACTCGGCGGGGGCTTCGACCTGCGGAGCGCGTACCCCGCGGAGTCGGTGTCACGGCGGCTCGCCTTCCGGAATCTGACCTTCCCCTTCATCAATCCGAAATTCGGCCTCGCCATGGGCTCGCTGTACGGGCTCCTCGGCTACTTCTGGAACCAGGGTCAGGGAATGCTGCTCGGTCCCCTGCTTCTCATGCTTGGCTTCGTCCTCTTCACCGACACCCACTCGGTCTGGTACAAGCGTCTCGCGGGAACCGTCCACGGCCTCGCCCACACCGCGGCCTGCTGGGCGCTCCTCACCGGCATCCGACATCTCGCCGTCGCCCTCGGCATCACCCATCCCCTCGCCGCCGAGGCCTTCAGCGGGGCGCTCATGTTCGGGTCCGGAGCGCTCGTGGGCTCGTTCCTGATGGGCCTCTACCTGCTCGTCTCGCTCAACGTCTTCGGCCGGCACTCGAACGAGGCCTTCTCGGCTCTCCGAATCGAGGACTACAAGAACTTCCTCCGCCTTCACATCGCGAAGGACGGCTCGCTCACCATCTTCCCCATCGGCATCGAACGCGTCCCGCGGCGCTGGAGGCAGACCGGCTCCACGTGCCCCTACGACCCGCAGCTCGAACCGGACGATCCCGCGGCCACCGCCCCGCACCTCATCGAGCCACCGGTGATCGTGAAGAAGGCGGATGCGAGTTACTGAGTCTCACCCCACTACCAAGCCCGTACAGCGAGGAGCTTCCAGGCCGTCATTGCGAGGAGCCGTTCCGTTGGTACCGCGACGAAGCAATCCCCGCCCACCACTACCCTCCCATCCAGGCCCGCCAGGTGTCTAGTCCAGCCCTTAGTAGTCCCACTCCTCGTGGCGAACCGGGAGGCGATTCAACATCTGGCGATACACGGCCCAGTTCGGCATATACCGACCCATCAATGCCTTGAAGCGGGCGTTGTGACTCGCCTCCAGCAAGTGCACCATCTCATGCACCACGACGTACTCGAGACATTCCGCCGGTTTCTTGACCAGCTCGGTGTTGAGCCGGATGCTCCGCGACCGCGTGTTGCAGGTCCCCCATCGGGTCCGCATGTGCTGCGTGAAGAGTCTGCCCACCTTCACGCCCATGATCGGCTCCCACTTCGCGAAGAGAGGCCCAGCCGCTTCCTTCAGCCGATCGCGATGCCAGGCTTCGAGAACGGCTGCGCGATCACGCGCGGAGGAACCGGGGCGCACGCGAAGGACCAACTCGGTCGGCCGGAGTTCGACCGACGGCCGAGCCCTCACCTCCTCGACCCTCAGGAGATACCGCTGACCCCACACGAAATGGCTCTCGCGATCCAGAAACTCGCGAGGCGTCTCGCGCGGTTGCTGCCTCAGGCGAACCTGCTGCTTGCGTATCCAGCCCAGCTTGGCGATGGCGAAGAGCCGCAAGGTTTCGAGGCCCATGCGAAGGGGCGCGGACATCCGAACACGCCCCGCCGGCGGATGGACGCTCAGGTGGATGTTCCGAATCCGCTTGCGAATGACATCAACTGTGATGTCACCAAGGGAGATCTGCATACCCTCAGTACTCGCGCTGCTGTTTGATGATGGGGAACAATGCCTCGACCGCGGCCTCCTGGCCGAGCACGTTGTACATCGCGCGCTTGATCTCCTGCTCGCGGGCCAGAACGCCGCGCCAACCGTCCGACCTCTCGCGTTTGATGGCAGCGTCGAGCTTCAAAGCCCGGTCCAGAGGATCCGCGTCCGGACCCGGCTCGGCCGCCACCTCGGGAGTCCAGGCCTTTAGCCAGTTGAAGATCGCGCGGCGCCCCGGCGTGTTGAGGTCCGGCGGCGTCTCCGCGTCCTGCCCGGCCTGCACCTTCTTCGCAAGCTCCGCAATCCGCTTCAGGTACTCCTCGTACTCGATGGCCTTCGCCTTGCGGGCGGCGATGATCTCGTCCAGCAGCTTCGACATCCGGTCGTAGAACGCGGGGTCGGTGAGCTGCTCCTTGATGATGGTCTTGCGGACGTTGTTCTCGATGACCTCCGCCGTCACCGCCTCGTTCGTCCGCACTCCAGCCGGCAAGGAAGCGAGAGCAGCCGCGATGCCGCTCTTCACGATCAGCTCAAGCAGGGGCAGGTTCCCGAAGGGCGAGATGGTCCGCGGCTCATCGGCCTCGATGTAGGTGTCGATGAGGTGCCGCATGTCGGCTTCGTAGGCCTTCAGGTCCAGATTCTCGTGACTGGCCAGGCGAACGATCTCCCGCACGTTCAGGAAGTGATCGACCTGAGTCTTGATATGCGCCGCCTGGCCCGCGCTGTAGCCGGCCCGTTCCAGTTCATCCGCGATGTTCGCGTAGGCACGGACCAGACCCACCGTGGCCTTGTAGAGCATGGCCCGGCGAGGCTCCCGCTCCTGAAGATCGGCCGCGATCTCGGTGTTGCCGCAGAAGTAGTGGATGTGCTCCAGCTCGCCCTTGGGCGGCTCGACGGGCTCACACAGCAGGACCAGAGCGTCGAGGGCGTCATCGAGCCGCTGCTTACCGAGAGTCAGCCGATCCTGAAGCAAGACGTCGGGCTCGACACCACCCGCACTCCGGTCCAGCTCGGAGGCAGCGTAGACCGCGATCGCGTTCTCGACCTTCTTGAAGAGATCCTTGTAATCGACGATGTAGCCGAAGTCCTTGTCCTCGCCATCGAGCCGGTTGGTGCGGCAGATCGCCTGAAAGAGGCCGTGGTCCTGCATCGACTTGTCGATGTAGAGGTACGAGCACGGCGGGGCATCGAAGCCGGTGAGCAGCTTGTCCACCACCACCAGCAGCTTCATCTTCGCCGGCTGCTTTCGGAAGAGGGCCTTGGCGTCCTCCTCGTAGGTCTCGGTTCTCGTCTTGCCGGGGCGCGGCTCGACGCCTTCGAGCAGTTCGAGATAGGTGTTGCGGATGACCTGCTTGTCCGTCTCGGTGTTCGCGCCGACCTCCTCGAGCGTGACATCGCCGGCCTGCGGGTTGTACGACGTGATCACCGCGCACCGGCCCTTGAACGGCGTCTTCTGGAAGAGGGCGAAGTACTTGCACGCCTCGAAGATGCTGGAAGCCACGAGGATGGCGTTGCCGCGCTCGCTGGAAAGGCGTCGCTTCGTGCCGAAGTCGAACAGGATGTCGGCGATCACCCGCTCCATCCGCGACCGTGAGCTGAGCACCTTCTGCATGGTGCCCCACTGGTGTCGCAGTTCCGCCTTCTGCCAGTCGTTCAGGCCGCGCGTCTTGGCCTCGAACCAGGCGTCGATCTTCTCCACCGACCCGAGGTGCTGGTCGATGTCGCGGGCCTCGTAGACGAGGTCGAGCACCACGCCGTCCTCGACGCCTTCGCTGAACTTGTAGGTGTGGATATAGCCGCCGAACACCTCCCGGCTGGTCTGGCTGTCCTGCTTCAGGAGCGGCGTGCCGGTGAAGCCGACAAACACCGCGTTCGGCATCATGGCCTTCATCAGGCGGTGCAGCTTTCCGCTCTGGGTGCGGTGGCATTCATCGACGAAGACGAACACCTCGCCGACGGTCGGACTCGGCCGGCCTTCCAGATCCTTCAGGAAAGCCTCGAAGTCGTCCACGTCGCGGCGGCCGAACTTGTGGACGAGGGAGCAGAGCAGTCGCGGCAGAGGCTGCGCGAGCTGAGACATCAGATCCCGGCCGCTCTCACTTCGCTTGATCGGCACGCCCGCGCCCAAGAAGACGCCCTCTATCTGCTTGTCCAGCTCGTCCCGGTCTGTGATGATCGCGACGCGGGCCTTCGGGTTGTTCTCCAGAATCCACTTGGCGAGG
>DAORUA010000235.1:0-6372 GCA_035432945.1 Vicinamibacteria bacterium
CGGGCGCGTTTCTACTCGCGCGCGAAGACCAGCGTCCCTTCGCCCGTAGCCGTCTGGAGGCGCAGCTCGGCGCCGACGATGCGGTAGGTCTTGGATTTGCCGAGAGCCGAGAAGTACGCGTCCTCCTGCGCGGAAACACCGGCCTCGGCGCAGTACATCCGGGTGGAGGCGAGCGCTCCAACCGCGAGCTGTCCGTTGTCCGCGGTCGCGGCGCCGGTGTAGCGATTGCAGCCCCCGGATCCCGAGACCCGGTCCGGGCTCTCGAAAATCGCGGTCACGGCGACGCCTTCGAGGGCGCTCTGCCCGTTGATTTGAACGAGGCGCCAGGTCGCGCCGGACAGCGAGGAGGCCGCGGCGATGCCGTCGAGGGAAGCGGCGGCGGTTGGCGTGGTCAGAGCGTTCGAGGCGCCCTGGCACGCGACCGACATCACTGCGAAAAGGACGGCTCCGGCGATACGAACGTTGTTCTTCACGAGGTGTCTCTCCTTGGGGAATGGCGATTGAGGGTGCTTCGGCCCGGTTACCAGGACACTCGACCCGCGACGCGACGGATGTCCACGCGCGATGACCAGGGTGTCCTGCGCCGGTTGCGTACGCGCCCCAGACCGGGTTGCGCGCCACCGACGCCGAGAAACGGAGCAACTTGTGTGCCAGTCGTCGTTTGGAAACCGTTTGGAAGTTGTTTGGAAATCGTTTGGAAGTTGTTTGGAAATCGTTTGGAAATCGTCGTCAGTGTCCCGCGATCGACCTCGCCACGATGAGACGCAGAGGCTCCTCGAGATTTCTCAGGACTTTGGACCGCAACGTGATCTTCTCGCGTGAAGCGATAAGGGCGATGGCCGTGGCGGCCTCGGGCCGCACCTGGGCCACGCGGGCGAGCGAAGGCAGGAAGTCCCCGTCGCCGATCAGGCCCGCGGCCTCGCAATAGAGGCGCGCGCGTTCGGCGCCGAGCGTGTCGAGGCAGAGGAGCAGATCCTTGCGGGCCAGGCGTGAGCCGATGCGGGCGAGGGCGAGATGGGCTTCGCCGCGCTCGCGCGAAACCGTCGCCCGCTCATCCCGCCTCGGCGGGGGCAGGGCCCGGAGAGCGTCGAGGGTGCGGGACTCCGGCCCCGTGGAACCGCCCGGCCCCGGTGCCGCGGGCCTGGCGCTCTCCGGCCCCGCCACCTCGGAGCGGGTCAGACGCTTGCGCAGCGCCTTCGCGTCCGCGGTCTGGACATCCGCGAGGACCTCGACCAGCGCGCGTCGGGCGTCGGTGTCCAGTCGCCCGAGTTCGTCGGCCACGTGGGGCACCACCCGCGCGCCCAGGGACCGGAGCCGAAGGACCGCGCCCGCGCGGCGCTTCGGATCGGAAAGGCCCTCGAGCAGCCGGCGGATCTCACCGCCCCGGGAAGCGACGATGGGCAAGGGTTTCTAGGAAGCGGGCTGACGCTTCTTGCCGAAGATGGCCGCGACCACCACGCCGAGCAGGTAGAGCCCGACCATGGGAAGGGCCAGCAGGGTCTGGGTCACGATGTCCGGGGTGGGCGTCACCACCGCGGCGACGATGAAGGACAGGAGGACCGCCCATTTGAACTGGCGGAGCAGGAAGCCCGCGGTGACGAGCCCGATGCGGGCGAGAACGAAGATGATCACCGGCACCTGGAACACGATCCCGAGAGCGAGGAGGAACCAGGAATAGAAGTCGTAATACTCCGTGATCCGGGGCATGAACTTGATGTCCTGGCCGCCGAACTCGCCGAGAAACTTGAGGGTCACGGGGAACAGGTAGTAGTGGCCGAACGCGGCCCCGGTGACGAAGAACGCGGTGCCGAACATCACGAAGGGTATGGCGTAGCCTTTTTCGTGGGTGTACAGCCCCGGGGAGATGAACGCCCAGACCTGGTAGAGGAGGAAAGGCGCGGCGATGAAGATGCCCACGAAGAAGGACATCTTCATGTAGAGCATGATGGCCTCGGTGGGCGTGGTCGCGATCAGTTCGAGGGTGGGATTCGCCCGCTTCAGCGGGGTCACCATGAAGTGAAAGATCTCTTCGTGGTAGCCCCAGGCGACACCGAAGCCCACGGCCAGCGCGATCAGGGACTTGAGCAGCCGGGAGCGGAGTTCCTCGAGGTGATCGAGGAACGACATCCGCGCTTCGGGGTCTTCTTTGGCCAAGGAGGTCGGGGAGGGCCTCAGGAGGACGAACTCTCCCCGCCGCCTCCCGAGAACTTGTCGCCGGACAGGTCGGCGGTCGACGCGAGGAGGGTGGAGGTCGGTACCGAGCCCTCGGCCTCGCGGATCAATGGGGTGGAGGCGGGCGCCTCGGTTGACGGCGCGGGGGCCGGATATTCGGCGGACGAGATCTCCTTCCGGAGCTTCTCCGTCTCCACCTCGTCCTCGACCGTGCGCTGGAAATCCGCGGACGCGCGCTTGAACTCGCCGATCATCTTCCCGAGGCTCTTGCCGATCTCGGGGAGCTTGCGCGGACCGAAGACCACGAGGCCCACGATGAAGATCAGGATGAGCTCCGGGCCGCCGAGGGTGCCAAACATGACGCGCGGATGTTAGCAAAGAGGCTCATCCGGCTCCGGCACGCTCCGCGGGGCCTCGGAGCGCATTGACAAGAGCGCCACGGGTGCTTCAGCATTGCCTCGGCATGCAGGATCCTTCGAACGAACCGGCCGGCGAACTGCTGGTCCCCGAAGACGAGGCGGCCATGACCTTCCGGGGCGATGTTCGCGGCTCCGGGACCCCGAAGATCCTCCGGACGATCCTGCAGAGCGGCGAGAGCGGCGTCCTGTCCTTCTGGAACGGCGTCTTCACCAAGCGCATCTTCATCTCCAGGGGCCGCATCGTCCAGATCACGAGCAACGACCCGGACGAAAGACTCGGGGAACTCCTGCTCGTCGACGGGCGGATCACCGCGCGGCAGTTCGTGGAGGCCTCCAAGCTCATCCGGCCGGGGAAGCGCCTCGGCACCATCCTGGTGGAGATCTCGGCGCTCGACGCCGAGGACCTGATCCCCGCCATCACCAACCAGGCCCGGCTGATGCTGTTCGAGCTCTTCAACTGGACCTCCGGCACCTACGAGATGTCGCTCGGGGACGTGGACGAGTCGGAGTTCGTGCCCTTGAACCTGCCCGCCGACGAAGTCATCGCCCAGGGCATGAGGAAGCTCAGGTGCTGGAGCCGGGTCTTCGCCGGCATCCAGAGCCTCGAAACCGTGTTCGTCCGGGTTCCCGAGGTCGAGACCTGGCACCTCAAGGTCGAACTGCAGGATGACGAGCAGACCGTGCTTTCCCGGGTGAACGGGCGGCTGACCGTGGAGCAGGTGTCCGACCTCTCCTTCGGCACGAGCTTCGAAACCTGCCGGACCCTGTGGATGCTCTCCGTCCTCGGTCTCATCCAGCGCGCGGAGACCGGCGACATCGAGCGCTCGCAGGCCCAGGCCGACGAGGCCAGCGACCGGGTCGAAGTGGGGCAGATCGTGGATCGGTTCAACCGCCTGTTCGAGCGCATCTATGCCTACGTCGACTCGCGGCCGGGCGAGGGCGCGGAAGCGTTCGCGCAGAAGGCGGTGGCGGAGATCGCGCCGCACTTCGGTTCCCTGCTGCAAGGCGTCACCCTGAGAAGTTCCGGCCGGGTCGATCCCGAGCTCATCTACCAGAACCTCCAGTCGGAGACCATCGAGAACCGCAGGATGCTCGTGTCCACCGGTCTCTCCGAGCTCGTCTACGCGATGCAGTTCCTGATCCGCCAGAACTATGGACTTCAGGAAGAGGCGGTCGTCTCCGGCTTTATCCGGGACGGGCTTTAAGCTTGGGGCCTCACTCGTGGCCGGAGATCTCTCCCTCCAGGGGTTGGTGAAAGGATTGGCTGGTGGCTGAAGGAGAAACGCAATACAACATCCCGGTGAGCTCGAAGCAGCTCATCGTGTACTTTGTATTCCTGGTCATCGCTCTCTCCGCCGCCTTCCTGGCCGGGGTCATGGTGGGGCGGAACGTCGATTCGTCACCCGAACCCACGGCGCGCGACATCCAGGATTCGGGTCTGCCCGAGGAGCCCGCCGCCTCGCCCACGCCGGACGCGCTCACCTACGGCTCCACGCTCCAGGGTGACAAGGTGGAAGGACTCTCGCCTGCCGCGGGCTCGGCGCCCCCGCCCGCGAGCACCCCCCGGGCGGCCGCGGTCGCCCCGGTGGTTCCCGCCGCCGCCCGTCAGACGCCCGAGCCCGCGCGTTCGCAGAGTCCCGCGGCCAGGGCTCCGGAAAAGGCGACGCCGAAGCCCGCGGCCAGGACGACGCCCAAGCCGACCGTGGCACCCAGGGCCACGCCGAAGGCCACGCCCGCGCCGAAGTCGCAGAAGCCTTCGCCCGCGCCGATCAACCGCCTCACCATTCAGGTGGGCGCCTTCAAGGAGCGCGGGGCCGCGGAAGCCATCGTGAAGCGGCTCAAGGGCAAGGGCTACTCCGCGTACCTCGTGCCCGTGAGCGAGGGTCTGTTCAACGTGCGCGTGGGCTCGTTCACCGACCGTGAAGACGCCGAACGCGTCCTGGCCAAGCTCGAGACTCAGGAGAAGTTCAAGCCGTTCATCGTCAAGCCTTGACCCTGCCGCGCCGTCTTGGCCTCGCTGCCCTCACGGGCATCCTCCTCGCCATGGCCTTTCCCAAGGCCGCCTTCGCCCCCGCCGCGTTCGTGGCCCTGGCGCCGCTCCTCGTCGCCCTGAACGGGGCCTCGCGGCAGGTCGGCTTCCTCTGCGGCCAGATCGCCGGCGCCCTTCAGGGGTTCTTTCTGCTGTCCTGGGTCAGCGAGGTGATGACCAGGTACGGCGGCGTCTCCTCCCCGGTCGCCCTTGGCCTGACCGTGGTTCTCGCCCTCGCCTTCGGCCTGTTCGTCGGGGCGTTCGGCGCCCTTCAGGCTCACGTGGGCCTCGCCTTCCCCTCCAGATCGCTGCTGTTCGCTCCCTTTCTCTTCGTCGCCTGCGAGTTCCTGCGCGAGCATCTCCTCTTCGGTTTTCCCTGGTGCCTGCTCGGCTACTCCCAGGTCGACTTCCCCGAGTTCATTCAGATCGCCTCCTTTACCGCCGTGCACGGCGTTTCGTTCCTCCTCGTGTCGGCCTCCGCGGGACTGGCCCGGGTGTTCACCGCGCCCTCGGCCTTCGAGCGGCGCATGAGCGTCACCCTGCCCGCCCTCCTCATCTCGGGGGCCATGGCCTTCGGCCACGGCAGGCTCCAGCAGCCCCTGGTCGGCGAAGGGGCGCTTCTGGTGGGCGTGGCCCAGGCCTCGATCGCCCAGGATCAGAAGTGGGACGACGCCTTTCTGCAATCCAACATCGAGGCGCACCTGGCCTTGTCCCGGGAGGCGATCAAGCGCGGGGCGCGCCTCGTGGTCTGGCCCGAGTCCGCGGTAGGTTACGAGCTCGACCTGTATCCCGAGGCCAGGAAGGAGCTCGCCGACTTCACCGCGAAGGAGGGCGTGTTTCTCCTGACCGGGAACGACGACCGTGAGCGCGACTCCACCGGCGAGGTCCGGAGCTACGTGGGAGCGAAGCTGCTCTCGCCCGGCGGCGACATCGCCATGCGATACCACAAGATGCGGCTCGTTCCCTTCGGCGAATATCTTCCCCTCCCTCCCTTCCTCTCCTCGTTCCTGCCCATCAAGCGCCTGGTGCAGGGGGTTTCGGATTTCACTCCCGGGACCCGGGCCGAGACCGGCCGCGTTCTGGGGGTGTCCGTGGGCGCCTTCATCTGTTACGAGGCGATCTTCCCCTCCCTGGTGCGCCGTTTTCCGCTGGAAGGGGCGCAGGTCCTGTTCAACCTCACCAACGACGGATGGTACGGAACGAGCGCCGCGCCCTATCAGCACTACGCGATGGCCCGATTCCGCGCGGTGGAGAACCATCGCTTCCTCGTCCGCGCCGCCAATACCGGCATCTCCGCCATCATCGATCCCTTCGGCCGGGAACTGGTCAGGAGCGAACTGATGGAGCGGCGCGCGCTCGTGGGAGAGGTCCGGGGCATTTCCGAGATCACGTTCTACGCCCGCTACGGGGACGTCTTCGCCTGGGGAGTCACCGCGATCGCCGCCCTCGCCGCGCTTCTGGCCGTGTTCCCCGGCCGGTCCCGCTCGAATAGACTCCCGGTTTCGAACCACAGCGCTCCCGAAGAAGGGCACCAGGAAACCAATTGAAAGACGAAATCAGCGAGCTCTGCATCGAGCTCAAGGCGAGGGCTGCGGACGTCCGCGGCTATCTTTGACGAAGCGAAACTGACCGCCGACCTTGCGGTGGTGGACCGCGAGGTCACCGAGCCCGGGTTCTGGAACGATCAGCGCAACGCCCAGAAGGTCCAGCGAAAGCGCAAGAAGATCGAGGATCGGCTGGAGCTCGTCCGCC
>DAORUA010000236.1:0-1886 GCA_035432945.1 Vicinamibacteria bacterium
GATCGCGGACACGCCGGCGCGGATGGCGGCTTCCGCGTCGGGCTCGCTGGTGATCCCGCAGACCTTGATCCAGGTCATCGGGACACCTCCGCGGTCTTTCCGAGGAGTTCCATCAGGGTCGTCGCGGGGTCGGCACTGCGGACCAGGGTCTCGCCGATCAGGACCGCGTCGAAGCCCGAGGCCTCGAGGCGCCTCACGTCGTCGCGGGTCCTGACCCCGCTTTCGGCCACGCTCAGGACTCCCGGGGGAATGCGCGGGCGCAGGCGAAGGGCGCAGGCGGGATCGACCTCGAGGGTGCGGAGGTCGCGGTTGTTGACCCCCACGATGGAAGCCCCGGCCCCGAGCGCGCGGTCGAGCTCGGCCTCCTCGTGAACCTCCACGAGCGCATCCAGGCCCAGTGCCTTCGCGTGTCGCAGCAGAGCCTCGAGACGACCGGCCTCGAGGATCCTCACAATGAACAGGACGGCCGCGGCTCCAAGGCGGACGCTCTCGTCGATCTGAATCTCGTCGATCAGGAAGTCCTTCCTCAGAACGGGCAGACCCGCGGCACGGGCCTGAGCAAGGTCCGACCCGCGAGCCCCGAAGAAGCTCGAATCGGTGAGACACGAGATCGCGGCGGCTCCTCCCTCGGCATACGCGCGCGCCGTCTTCGCCGCGTCGAGTCCCGGGGAAAGGTCTCCCTTCGAAGGCGAGCGTCGCTTGATCTCGGCGATCACGGAAAGGCCGGGGCCTCGAAGCGCGCGGCGGAAGCCCGGGTCCGACAAAGCGGCGACGCGGGGAGGATCCAGGCGCAACCGCGCGATCTCGGTGCGCTTGGCCTCGCGCACATCATCGAGGAAGCTCATGCGGCCTCCTGCGAGACGCGACGCACCGTGTCGAGAACCGACCGGGCCCGCCGCGACAGCAGCGCTTCGCGCGCCTGCACGGCGCCCTCGCGGAGGGAACCGGCGCGGCCTGCGACCACGAGCGCCGCCGCCGCGTTGATGACCACGAAGTCATGCGCGTGACCGCGCTCGCCCCCCAGGATACGGTTCGCGATGGCCGCGTTTTCCGCCGCGTCGCCGCCCGCGAGATCCCCGGGCCGGCAGGTCGCGAGTCCGGCGTCCTCGGGGTGAATCATGAGGGTGTCGAGCCTTCCCGGCCGGACCTCGATCAGGGTGGTGGGACCGGTGAGGGAGATCTCGTCGGCGCCGTCGGCGCCGTGAACCACGAAGGCGTGGTCGAGGCCCAGGGCCTGCAGGGCCTCCGCCACCGGCAGGAGATACGCGGCGGAGGGAACCCCCACGACCTGACGGGTCACCCGCGCCGGATTCGCGAGCGGCCCGACGAGGTTGAAGATCGAGCGAAAGCCAAGTTCGCGGCGGAGCGGCGCCAGCTGCCTCAGGGTCGGGTGATAGGTCGGGGCGAAGAGGAACCCGAAACCCGCCTCGTCGATGCAGCGCGCGGCCACGCGGGGCGCGCCGTCGATCTTCACACCCAGGGCTTCGAGGAGATCCGCGCTGCCGCAGCGGCTGGATACCGCCCGATTCCCGTGCTTCGCCACCCGCGCGCCGCAGGCGGCGGCCACGATCCCCGCAAGCGTCGAGACGTTGAAGGTGCCCAGGCTGTCCCCGCCCGTGCCGCAGGTGTCGATGAGGCCGAGGGCGGGCAGGGCGAAGGGCGCGGCGTGCTCGCGAAGCGCACGGGCGAAGCCGAGGATCTCGCCGCCGTTCTCGCCACGCACGCGCAGGGCGGAGAGCAGACCGCCGGCCTGGGCGGGCGGGACGTCGCCGGACATCAGGGCGAGCGCCGCTTCGCGCGCGTCGCTCTCGGAGAGCGGCCTCAAGACGGCTTTGTTCAGTAGCGGTGTGATCAGGTTCATGGTGGGTTGCGGAGAGAAGGAGAGA
>DAORUA010000236.1:1986-6332 GCA_035432945.1 Vicinamibacteria bacterium
CTGGCTCTGGGCGCGGTCGCGCTCGCTTCCGGACCGCTCGCCCTCATCGCCTGGAACCAGGGCATGGGCAAGGGCGGATTCTCCACGCCGGTGGGCGGAGAGAAGTGGTTCGCGACCAGGCCCGGCTTCTTCGAGGTCCGGGGAATGAAGGACCCGGAACTCTCGCCCAACGGGCGGATCTACAACTGGACGGAGAACGAAGCGACGCTCCTTTTCCCCCGGCTGGAGCGATCGAGGCCGGTCACGGTGATCCTGCGCATCCAGGGGATGAACTCCTCCCCCGGCAGGCCGCACGACGTGGTCTTCTCGGTCGACGGCGTGGAAACGCAGCGCCTCGCCATTCCCACCGCGCCGAAGCGGGTGCCGTTGGAACTCCCGCCTCACCCCGGCCGCGGCGCCGTGATCTCCATCAAGGTCGAGGGGCCGGTGGGGGTGATGGTGGAAAACGTCCGCCTCAATCCCGTGGGTGGCTCCACCGTGCCGGTTCCCGCCGAAGCGCTCGGCGCGCTCGCCCTGGTTTCGCTCGCGTGCTACATGGGGACGCTGCTGGCCGGCGCCGCTCCCGGGGTCGCCCTCCTGGCCGCGCTGGTCGAGGCCACCGCGGTTTCGTGGCTCTCCATGACCGGCGGCGCCTTCCTGGGCCGGTACAGCGAACGGATCGCCTGGCTCGCCGTCATCGCGTTGTTGCTCAGCCTCGCGGTGGCGCGCGTGCGCGAACTGCGGTGGCGCCACGCCGCGATCGTGGTGGTATGGGTGGCCGCGCTCAAGCTGTCGATCCTGGGCCACCCGCAGATCATCGATGCCGACGCCGCGGGTCACGCGGCAAATCTGCGGCGCGTGGTTTCGGGAGACTGGTTCTTCACCTCGGCCACGCCGCCTCCCGCGATCTCCTTCCCCTACCCTCCCGGCCTCTACGCCGCCGCCCTGCCCTTCTCCGGCCTCCCGCAGGATCAATGGGTGACCCTGCTCCGCGGGATCGTGGTGGCCGCCGACACCCTCGCCGCCCTCGCGTTCTCGATGGCGGTCGGTGCGATGTCCGCGCCGGCGGTGGGGGCCATGACCTTTCTTCTCCTGGCCCTCTCCCCTGAAGGGTTCGTGGTCTTCTTCGTCGGAAACCTCTCCAATCTCTTCGCCGATGCCCTGATGATCTTCGGCTGCTCGTTTCTGCTCCTCGGGAGACCGGCGCTGGCTTCGTTGTCGCTCCTCGGCGGATTCCTCTCCCACTTCGGAACCTTGCTTCTCGGCCCTCCGCTCTCACTCCTCCTCGCCCTGATCCACGGCGAGAAGCCTCCTCCCGTCCTGCGGCGGGCCGCGCCCATCCTGGCCGCGCTGGTCGTGTCCTTCCTTCTCTACTACCGGCGATTCATGAACGTCGTGGTCGAGGCCTGGGAGCGGATGACCCATCTTTCGGGGGCGGCGGCGGCCGGGCCGATGACCGCGCCGGTGACGGAGAAGCTCACGCGCATGGGCGGGGGCGAAAGCTGGTGGATCACCGCGGTCCTCGGGGTCGCCATCGTGGTCGGGATCGCCACCTGGCCGAAGGATCGAAAGGCGCTGCTCAAGGTGCTCGCCGCCTGGGCCCTCGTGACCCTGGCCTTCGCTCTCCTGGGTCTGGTCACGCCGGTGCAGGTGCGGGTGGCGCTCTCGGCCCGGCCCGCGATCGCGGCCCTGTGCGCTTCGGGTGTCGTCGCCTTGTGGTCGCGGGGCCCGAGGAGCCGGGGTCTCGCCGGTCTCATCCTGGCCCTGACCGCGATCGCCTGCTGGACCATCGCGACGAGCTTCCTCCCGGTCAAGCCGGCCTGAGTCGCGTCCTTACTTCGCGGCCTTTCTCTCCGCGATGAAGTCGCAGATCCTCCCCACGCCTTCCCACACGTCCTCGTCGCGGGAGGCGACCGAGACCCTCACCGAGGCGGCGCTGAGGCGGCCAAAGGTGCTTCCCGGGGCGACCGCCACGCGCTTCTCCTTCAGAAGCTGCACCGCGAAGTCCCGCGAGTCCATGGCGGTGGCCGAGATATCGACGAGGACGTAGAACGCGCCGCCGGGGGTGTACTGGTAGAGCCCGCGCGCGCGCAGGACGTCGAGAGCGATGTCGCGCCGCCTGAGGTAGGCCGCGCGCATCTCCGCAACGCAGTCCTGCGGTCCGTCGAGGGCCGCGGCCGCGGCGTATTGCGAGAAGGCGGTGCCACAGGAGACGAAAGGCTCCTGGAGCTTCGCCGCGACGTTGATGTAGTCGACCCGCCCGCGCGTGAAGCCGATCCGGTACCCGGTCATCGCATACGTCTTGGAGACGCCGCTCACCACCAGGCATCGCTCGTCGGTGTCGAAGTTCAGGACGCTCGGCGCGGAACCTTCGAAGACGATCTCGCTGTAGATCTCGTCCGAGACCACCCACAGGTCGTTCCGTCGGGCGAAGGCGACGAGCGCTTCGGTGAGCGCCGCGTCGTGCACCTGGCCGGTGGGATTGGACGGACTGCAGAGGAGCAGGATCTTCGTCCTGGGCGTCACCAGGGACTGGAGTTCATCGAGGTCGGGCAGGAACTCCGGAGCGCGCAGGCTGTAAGGCACCGGGACGCCCCGGGCCAGCGCCACCGACGTGAAGTAATTGGGCCAGCCCGGATCCGGCAGCAGGACCTCGTCGCCCGGTTCGAGGAGGGTGAAAAACGATGTGGCGAGGCTCATCATCGCGCCCGTGGTCACGAGGACCTGGTTCGCGGAGGTGGCGACGCCGGTGCGGCGCTGGTACGAGCGCGCGGCCGCTTCCCGCAAGGGAGGAATGCCCGCGGTGGAGATATAGCGGGTATGGCCTTCGCGCACCGCGCGACAGGTGGCTTCCACGATGTGCGCGGGTGTGGCGAAGTCGGGCTGCCCGACCTCGAGGTGGATCACCGGACCTTCCTTCTCGGCCGCGATGGCGAGGTCCATGACTTCGCGAATCCCGGAACGGGGAATCCGCAGGGGAAGTTCGGCCAGGGGTTTCATGTTCTTCCTTTCACGCTAGAAGCCGGGAGCGCGGCCCAGAGATTCGAGCACACCGTCCATGCGGGCGAGGCCGGCCTTCAGTTCCGCGGGCTCGTTGCCGAGGCCGATCCGAAGGTACCCGTCCATGCCGAATTGATCGCCGGGAACGACAAGTACGCTCCGCTCGTCCCTGAGCCTCTCCATCAGCTTCGTGGAGTTGACCGGCCACGAGTAGCGCGGGTAGGCGATGGCGCCCGCGCGGGGCGGGACCAGGCGGAAGCCGGAATGGTGACCGCGCATCCATTCGGTGAGCGCGGGCAGGTTGGCATTGATGAGTCCCCGTGTGCGCGCGAGGATCCGCGGCCGCACCTCGGGACGAAGAGCCACCTGGGCGAGGTGGTCCGACAGCGACCCGGGGGCGATGCTCAGATAGTCCTTGCGCGCCCAGAGCTCGGCGATCATGGGCGAGGGGCCCGCGACCCAGCCGATGCGGAGTCCGGGCAGGCCGTAAGCCTTGCTCATGCCGCACGCCACGAGCACGCGGTCCGAGAGGCCCCAGAAGCTCCGGGTCTCGCGGCCGTCGAGTTCCGCGCCGCGGTAGACCTCGTCGGCCAGGATCCACGCGCCCGTCTTCTCCGCGATCCCGACGATGGCGCTCATCGCGGCCTCGCTGAGGATCGACCCCGTCGGGTTGTTCGGATTGCACACCGCGATGAGCTTCGTGCGCGGCGTGACCAGCGATGCGAGCTCGTCGACATCGGCCTCCCATTGCCGCTCCGCGCGCAGGCGCCAGGGAACCACGGTGGCGCCCTGCCCGCGTACCACGCCCCAGATCTGCATGTAGTTCGGGAGCATCATCACCACTTCGTCGCCGGGCTCGACCAGTCGCCAGACCGTGATGTAGTTCGCCTCCGCGGTGCCGTTGCCCACCACGATGTTGTCCGCGGTCGCCCCGGGATAGAGGGCGGCGATGGCCGCGCGCAGAGCGGGGGTGCCGTTCGTCTGCACGTAGATGAAACGCTGGTCGAAGATCGCCTCGCGTTCCTTCGCATCGAGCAGTTCTCCGAGCGACATCGGATGCACCCCGCTCTCCGACAGGTTGTGGGTGACCCGGTTCTCCCAGATCGACTGGAAGCGTTCCATCTCGAAGACTTCGACCTTCATCGGGCCTCCTTCTGTCCCCGGCGAAAGCCCGCGGACCTCATTTCGATGCGCGGCCGCCCCGGCCCCACATGAAGTAGACGGGAACGCCGAGGGCCACGATCGCGAAACCGGGCCAGGTGGTCGCGTTGCGGTAGACGAACAGCATCCCGAGAAGCACGGAGGCGGCCAGGATGTACAGGGCCGGCACGAACGGGTAGCCGATCGCGCGATAGGGCCGCTCCGCG
>DAORUA010000237.1:0-6316 GCA_035432945.1 Vicinamibacteria bacterium
ATTCCCGCCTTGACCGCGGCGAGGGCGTCCTCGAAGGCGTGGGCCAACTGGGCGATCGAATCGAACCCGAAGATCCCCGCGTTGCCCTTGAGGGTGTGCGCGTCGCGTTGAAGCGCCTCGATGGGCGCCTCGCTCTCGGGATGCCGTTCGAGATCGAGGATGGCCGATTCCATGGTCACGAGGCGTTCCTCGGATTCGGCCAGATGGACCTGGCGGAGGCGTTCCCAGTCGACGTCGTCGTTCATTTAGGCTCCCGCCTCGCGCGTCGCCGGTTTCACCGCGCGGCCTGCGCTTTCTCGTCGGAGGCGCCCGACCCGGGTCCGGCGCCGATGGTCGCGGTGGTCGAGGAAGCGCCGTCGATGGTCTTCACTTCCAGGATGCCCACGCCGGTTCGGAAGCGAAGACGCCGCGCGTTGGCGCCTCCGGTGTCCTCGAAGCCGATGGCGATGCGGTGGCGGCGGAGCACGGCGCGAGCCATCTCCGCGTTTCGCTCGCCCAGGCTCTCGCCTTCCGCGTGGGACAGGCGGCCCACGTTGGCGCCGCCCACGATCCGGGCCTCGATGTCCTCGGGTCGCGATCCGGAGGCGAACAGGCACTGCACCAGGTCCTCGCACGACGTATCGCCGTACCGGCTGCGCTCGCGGCCGCTGGCCCCGCCGGCGGCGAGGAGAAAGTGATTCATGCCTCCCATGCCGCGGGTCCGGTCGAACAGGCACACCGCGACGCAGGGTCCGAGGATGGTCGTGACCTCCGACGGCTCGTGGGGGACCGCCCACTGGCCCGGCAGCAGAAAGATCTGCTTCATTTCTTCGCGTGCGGGCGGATCAGGTGTTCGAGCGGGAGGCGAACAGGGCGGTGGCGGCGTGCGCGGTGAGAAGGTCCATGAGCTCGAGGTCGACGTCGCCGAAGCTTCCGCCCTTCTGCGGAAGAAGGTTGAAGAGCACGATCGCCCCCGTGAGTCCGGAACGGAGGCGCAGGGGAATGACCGCGGTCACGTCCGCGGGGACGGGGGAGGCGGGCAGGGGATCGCGGCCGGCGACCCACGGACCGTTGGTATTGAAGATGTCGGCCACGAAGCCCTGCTCCGCCGAGAGCTCCCGGATGGGGCTCGGGTGGGTCGGGAACTCGCCGATCAGTTTCAGGTGGGCGGCGTCCCGTTCGAGGACGGCGAAGTTCTCGCAGCCCACGAGGTTCACCACGATCTCGCTGATCGCGGCGAGCACGTCCGCTCGCTCGAGAGATCCGTGGAGCTTGAAGGTCGCCACGTACAGGTTGGCGAGGCTCGTGCACTGCTGCTCGACCAGGGCCGAGCGCTCGATGTCGCGCCGGTTCTGGGCCAGGGCCTCGTCGAGGACGTGCTTGAGCTTGCTTCGCTCCGCCCGGAGGGCGTCGCGCTCCTCCCGGAGGCTCGAGAGCTCCTCCGAGATCTGGGTCTGCTTCTCTTCGAGGGAGGCGACGAGCGACTTCAGCCGTTCGTTCTGCTCCAACAGCTCCTCGGCGTGCTTCTGCGCGGACGCGGTGAGCTTCTGGACGAAGGAACTCTTGTTGGGAGGCGTCATCAGGCTTACTCTCCGAGAAGGGCGCGAACTTTGGCGACGAGCTCGGTCGCGTTCACGGGCTTGGTGACGTAGTCGTTGCAGCCGGCGGCGAAGCCCTGGGCCACGTACTCCTCCTCGCCCCGGGTGGTGATCAGGATGACGGGGACGAGACGCGTGGCTTCGTGCTGGCGGATGGCCCGGCAGGCCTCGATGCCGTTCATGCGCGGCATCATCACATCCATGACCACGAGGTCGGGCGGCGAGGCGATGGCCTTCTCGACCGCCTCCTGGCCGTCCTTCGCCGAAACGATGTTGTAGGGCTGGCGGCCGAGCAGCATGGTGTTCATCATCAGGGCCGTGGGCGAGTCATCGACGACCAGCAGAGTCTTTTTTGACATGGGATCCTTTGCAACCTTACGGATTCTTCAGGGGTTTCGAAATAGCAGGTTGGCGCGCGCCTGCGGATGATAGATGGGTCGAGCCTGAAAGTGCGTGCAACGCACATGCCAGAACGGTTCGAGGGGACGGCGCCCGGACTGAACTCCCGATTGGGCAGAAACTTAGGGCCCGGCCTGCGGGCGCGCAGGCCCGGGACGGGGCGTGCCCTGAACCGGCCGGTTTCGAGACGATCGTTCGGAACCTACCCTGCCGTGGGCTCGGCTTCCGCGATCTCTCGCAGACGGAAATAGCCGATCCGCTTTTCGAGGCTCTCCGCGTGGCGCATGAGTTCCTCCGCGGTGGAGGCGAGTTCCTCCGCGGCGGAGGCGTTCGACTGGGTGACCTGGTCGACCTGGGCCATGGCCCGGTTCATCTGGCCCACGCCTCCGGCCTGCTCCGCGGAGGCCGCGGCCACCTCCTGAACCACGTCCGCGGTCCTTCGAATCGAAGGGGCGAGCGAGGCGAGTTTCATGCCGGAGTCCGCGGCCACGGTCAGGCTCGTTCCCGTGAGCTCGGAGATCTGCTGCGCGGCCTTCTGACTTCGCTCGGCGAGGCGCCTGATCTCGGCGGCCACCACCGCGAATCCCCGTCCCTGGTCGCCGGCGCGGGCCGCCTCGATGGCCGCATTGAGGGCCAGGAGATTCGTCTGGTAGGCGATGTCCTGGATGATCGAAATTCGCTCGGCGATGGTCCGCATCGCGGCCACCGTCTTGTCCACCGCCGCCGCCGACTCCTCGGCCTGGGTCGCGCCGAGCAGGGCCATGGCCTCGAGCTGACGGCTGCTGTCCGCGTTCTGGGTGATCGACGCGCTCATCTGCTCGAGGCTGGCCGTGCTCTCTTCGACCGACGCCGCCTGCTGCGCGGTGCCTTGCGAAACGGAATTCGATGAGGCGGCGAGCTGCGAGGCGGCGAGGCTCAGGGAGGCGGAGGCGGAGCGCAGGTCGGTGAAGATGCTGGTCAGCCGTTCGGCCATCTCGTTCCAGGCGCGGCTCAGCCCGTCGCGGTCCGAGCGCGGTTGCAGGCGTTCGGTCAGGTTGCCCTCGGCCATCTGCTGCGCGCCGTCGGCTACGCCCTTGAGGAATTGCAGAAGGCCTTCGCAGACCTTGTGGAGCTGGCCGATCTCGTCTTCGGACGCGTGGCGGGGCACGGCCTGCTGGAAGTCTCCCTCGGACACGGAGCGAAGCACCTCGGTCACCCGCTGCAGGGGCGCCGCGATCTGCGCGACCGAGCGGGTGGCGCGGTAGAAGGAGAAGACGGCGATCAGGAGCAGGAGGATGCCGGTCGCCCACTTGGTGCGGACCAGGACCGCGGTGCCCTGGGCGAGGCTCTTCTCCGCGGCCTGACTTTCCTGCACCTGAAGCGCGCGGAGGAGGCTGTACGCCTGGGAGAAGGCCTGGTCCAACTGCGCCACCGCGACCACCGCCACCTCGGTCGCGTTGCGAGCCTCCCGCTCGTTTCCGGCAAGCTGCGCCTCCTTGCGCCGTTCCACCGCGGCAAACACCGCGCCGGTTCGCTCGTTCATGATGATGAGGGTGCGCATGGCCTCGGTGTATTGAGCGAGCCTGGCCGGGTCCCCGGCGAACGCCTCATTGCTCGCCGCGGCGGATCGCGCCAGGGCGTCCTGCGCCCGGGAGAAAGCCTGCTCCGCGCGGGGAAGGTCCCAATCCTCGAGCACGTCCTTCCCGGGAACCCCGAGCGCCTGCAGAGCGGCCATGGTGTCCGAGAGAACCCGGACGCGATCGAGGCCAACCACTCCCTGCCGCTGGCGGCTCTCGAAGGTGGTGACGGACACGAAGACCGAACTCCACATCACGAGCACGAGGCCGAAGCTCACGGCCGCGCTGAAGAGGAGGCCGGACCGGATGGATCGAGTGCCCATGTGTTTGTTGTCTACCTCGAGGAGCCGCGCGAGGATACCTCACCCGCGGGGGGCAGCCGCGGCATGGCCGGGGCGGTCCGGTAGAATGCCCTGTGGCCGACGACAATCACCAGCCGGGCGCTTCCTGGCAGCCCATCAAACTCGGCGTGGCCTCCCCGGCTCCCGTGGAATCCAGACGAGTCGGGTTCCTGAGCCTCGGGTGCCCGAAGAACCTGGTGGACTCCGAGGTCATGCTCGGGACGCTGAAGCGGCGAGGGCACGAGATCGCCACCGACGTGGAGTCCGCGGACGTGATCGTGGTCAACACCTGCGCGTTCATCGACCGCGCGAAGAAGGAGTCGATCGACACCGTGCTGGAGATGGCGAAGCTCAAGACCAGCGGCGCCGATGGACGCAGCCGGCGGCTGGTCGTGACCGGCTGCCTGGCCGAGCGGCACGACGCGGACCTGCGGCGCGAGATCCCGGAGATCGACGCGACCCTCGGGACCGGCCAGATCCCGGAGATCGTGGCCGCGGTGGAGGGACGGGCGACCACGGTGGACCGGGCCGCCAGGCGGCCGGAGTGGATCTACGACGCGGACTCGCCCCGCCTCCAGTCGACCCCGTCGCACACCGCCTTCGTCAAGATCTCGGAGGGCTGCGACTACACCTGCTCGTTCTGCATCATCCCGACCCTGCGCGGCCTGCATCGTTCGAGGCGCCCGGAGGACATCGAGAGCGAAGTTCGACGGCTGGCCGCGGCCGGGGTGCGCGAGGTCGTCCTCGTGGCCCAGGACTCGACCCGCTACGGCCTCGACCTCGGGCAGCGAGGAGCTCTGGCACCTCTCCTGCGCCGGCTGGGCTCGATCGAAGGACTTCGCTGGATTCGCGTGATGTACGCCTACCCTTCGACCGTCACCAACGAGATTCTCGATGCCATCGCGACCGAGGAGCGCGTGGTGAAGTACGTGGACATGCCTCTCCAGCACGCGAGTGAGGCGGTGCTGAAGCGGATGAAACGGCCTACCGGCAAGGGACATCTCCTCGGCATGGTCGAACGGGTGCGCGACCGGGTCCCGGGGGTCGCCTTCCGGACCACCTTCATCGTGGGCTTCCCCGGCGAGACCGACGCGGACTTCAAGCAGCTGACCACCTTCGTCGAGCAGGCGGAGTTCGACCACCTCGGCGTCTTCGCCTACTCGGACGAGGAGGGAACCGCGGCCTTCGATCTCGAGGGCCGGGTTTCCGCGAAGGTGAAGAAGGCCCGCCAGGGCGAACTGATGCGGATTCAGAAGCGAATCTCCCTGCGTCGCAACAAGGCGCGGGTGGGGAGCCGCGTGGAGGTCCTGGTCGAAGGGCCGCACCCCGACACGGATCTCCTGCTCGCGGGCCGGCTGGCCACCCAGGCCCCCGAGATCGACGGATCCGTCCTCCTCTCCGACCCGGGCGAGATGCCGCCGGGCCGGGGGGAATTCGTCATGTGCGAGATCACCAGGGCCCACGCCTACGATCTCGAGGCGCGCGTGGTGCCGTCCGGCCGGGCCTGAACCGAACGAGGGAGAACCCGATGCGAAAAGAAAAGTGGCTGGCGCTTGGCCTGATCCTCGGCCTCCTCGGTCCGGGCGCGCAGGCGGCCGAGGGCGGGTCGCGGCGCGAAGCCCTGCGGCGGTTCCAGATGGGGTGCCAGATCCGGTCCGACAAGTTCAACCTGGTCCTCCCCGAGGTCCTGCGCGAGAACAAGGTGGACATGTGGATCGTCACCCTGCAGGAGCAGGCCTATGACCCGCTCTACGACGATCTCGGCCGCGGCTATCCGGGCTCGATGCTCGGCTACTACGTCTTCACCGATCGCGGCGGCGATCGAATCGAGCGGGCGGCGCTCGGGATCGACGGGTACATGCTGGAGCAGTGCGGGGTCTACGACATCGTGACCGGACCCGACCTCGCCGCCTTCGTGAAGGAGCGCGATCCCAAGCGCATCGCCCTCAACTACTCCGAGGAGATCGGGGCCGCGGACGGTCTGTCGCATTCGAGTTTCCTCAAAGTCTCGAAGCTGCTGGGCGAGCCCTGGGTGTCGCGGTTCGTCTCCGCGGAGAAGCTCGTGTCCGACTTCCGGTCGAGGCGCGTGGCCACGGAGATCGCCGCGTTCTCGGAAGCCGGACAGCATTCGGTGGAGCTGGCCGAGCGCGCGCTCTCCAACGAGGTCATCACCCCGGGGAAGACCACCCTGGAGGACGTCGCCTGGTGGCTGCAGGAGGAACTCCTGAAGCGCGGACTCGGCTCCTCCTTCGACATGCCTTCCGTCTACATCACGGGAAAGAAGGGCATCGAAGGACTGTCGAACGGACGCGTCATCCAGGGCGGCGACTTCCTGTCGATCGACTGGGGCGTGTGCCTTTTGAACTTCTGCACCGACGTGAAGCGGCAGGCCTATGTCCTCAAGGGCGGCAAGGCGGGGCGTTTTCCCGGAAGACGACAGCCA
>DAORUA010000238.1:0-6264 GCA_035432945.1 Vicinamibacteria bacterium
AGCGCAAGGTCCGCACCGCCATCCTGCGGGCGCGCCAGATGGCGCTCATCCCGTATTCGACCGAGTAGTCGATCGAAGATCGCGCCGACCAGGGACGTTCCGTTGCCCGGTAACCGAACTTGAACGTCCCTGCGTCCGCGCCGTTTCCCACCCTCCTCGCGGTTCTGGCGGGCTTGATGGCGGGAGTCCTCTTTCTCCTGCCCCGGCTCGCGCCGACCGCTCCCTTTCTGGCCCTTCCCTTGAGCCTCGCCGGACTGTTCTCCGCCGCCCCTCTGCTGACCATGCGGATTTCCGGACGCCTCTTGCACGCGTTCGTGGCCCTGGCCGCGGCTCTCCTGCTCATCTCCGTGATCGAATCCCCCGAAAGCGCCATCGGTTTCGCCGTCCTCTTCGGCCTGTGGGCCCTGGTGGCGGGCGAAGTGCTGTCCCGGCGCCGGAGCATCATCGCGGCCTCCGTGGCCGGGCTGGTGGTCCTCTCCGTGGAGGCTCTGCTCGCGGGCTTTGCGGAAGGCACGGCGCCCATCGAAGCCACCCTTCGCTCTCCACAGGTGCAGGCCTCCTTCGACCAGTGGGCGGCCCAGGCCGAACTCGAACCGGCCGAAGCCAAAGCCGCGATCGAGCGCGTGCGGGCCGGGATCGTGGCCCTCTACCCGGCGCTCTCCGTGATTTCGGCCATGACCATCGTGGCCCTGAACGCCATCGCCCTCGGGCGGCTCGTCCAGCGCAGCGGCGCTCCCTCGTTCCCCCAAGGCGAGCTCCTGACCCTGCGCTGGCCCCTCTCCCTGGTCGTGGCCTTCGTGGCCTCGGGCGCCTTGCTCCTCGTTCCCGCCGCGCAGCAGGCCGGCTGGAACGGTCTCGCGGTGACCCTGTTCCTCTTCCTGCTCCAGGGCCTGTCCGTCCTCGCCTTCTCCCTCACCCGCCTGTTCTCGAGTGAACTGATGCGACTGATGCTGATGGTCACCTCGCTCCTCGGTCCCTGGGCGATCCTGCTTTCTCTCCTCGGCCTCTTCGACCAGTGGTTCGATTTCCGGAACCGCTTCGGCAGCACCGAGACCCCGGCCGCCCCCTGAACTTTTCTGTAAATTCACTCTTGAGGTAACAAAGACTATGGAAGTCATTCTTCGCGAAGACTGGGAATCCCTCGGACGCCGTGGCGATGTCGTCAAGGTAGCCGAAGGGTACGCCCGCAATTTCCTTCTCCCCCACGGCAAGGCCCTGGCCGTCACCCCCCAGAACAAGGCGCGCATCGAGAAGGAGCGCAAGGACAACGCGATCAAGGCCGCCAAGGAAAAGGCGGTCTTCGAGGAACTGGGCAAGAAGATCGACGGCATGCGCTTCGTGGTGCCGCGGCGGGTGGCCGAGGGCGACAACCTCTACGGTTCCGTGACCTCGAACGACATCGCCGATCTCCTCAAGGCCAAGGGCTTCGAGGTGGAGAAGCGCAAGGTCTCCCTCGAGGAGCCCATCAAGAAGCTCGGCGAGCACACGGTGAAGGTCCGTCTCCACCCGGAAGTCGAGACCACCATCCGCCTTCTCGTCACCAAGGAAGCGTAGTCTCCCCAGGATGATCGGCGCCCTCACCGGCGCCCTCATCGGGAGGAGAAGCGTCGACCATGGCGACCACGGCGTTTTCGAGCGGAGGGGCGCCCGCGGGGGCCATGGGCGAACGCTCGCTTCCGCATAACGCCGACGCCGAGCGCACCGTCCTCGGCGCGATCCTGGTCGACAACCAGGCCTTCAACTCCGCCGCGGAGATCCTGACCCGGGACGACTTCTACCGGGACGCCCATCGCCGGATCTTCGAAGCGATGGCGACCCTCGCGGAGAAGAGCGAGCCCATCGACCTCGTCACCCTCAAGAACGAACTCACCCGCACCCAGAGCCTCGATGCCGCGGGCGGGGTCGCCTACCTCGCCGGTCTCGTCGAGGGAGTTCCCCGGCTCGAGAACGTGCTCCCGTGGAGCCGGATCATCCGCGAGGCCTCGGTCCTGAGGAACCTGATCCATGCTTCGGCGCGGATCGCGCAGGAGGCCACGGACGCCCAGGAATCCGCCGACTCCATCCTCGACCGGGCCGAGCAGGCCATCTTCGCGATCGCGGAACGCAAGATCCGGGCCGGCCTCGTGCCGGTCAAGGACTTCATCAAGACCACCTTCGAGTCGATCGAGAAGCTGTCGCAGTCGAAGGACGCGATCACCGGCGTCCCCACCGGCTTCATCGACCTCGACCGCATGACCAGCGGCTTCCAGAAGGGCGACCTCATCATCCTGGCCGCCCGGCCCGCCATGGGCAAGACCTCGTTC
Organism: Vicinamibacteria bacterium; assembly: GCA_035432945.1. GTDB lineage: Bacteria > Acidobacteriota > Vicinamibacteria > Fen-336 > JAGNNV01 > JAGNNV01. The sequence continues at coordinate 2,304 of DAORUA010000238.1, forward strand.
GCCCTGAACATCGCGCGCACCGCGGCGCAGGCGACCGCCGAGCCGGTGGCCATCTTCTCCCTCGAAATGTCGAAGGAGCAGCTGGTCAAGCGCCTCATTTTCGCGGAAGCCCGCATCGAGTCCGGCCTGGTGACCCGCGGCCAGCTGCGCGATTCGGACTGGGGCAAGCTCACCACCGCGTGGGCCGACCTCCACAAGCTTCCCCTCTTCATCGACGACGCGTCGTTCCTCACTCCCCTCGAGCTGCGGGCCAAGTGCCGACGGCTGAAAGCGGAGCATGGCCTCGGCCTCATCGTGGTCGACTACCTGCAGCTCATGGGCTCGGGCGGACGCGTGGAGAACCGGCAGCAGGAAATCTCCTCGATCAGCCGCTCGCTCAAGGGCCTGGCCAAGGAACTCGAGGTCCCCGTCCTGGCGCTCTCCCAGCTCTCGCGCGCGCCGGAAGCACGGACCGACCGAAGGCCCCAGCTCTCGGACCTCCGAGAATCGGGCGCCATCGAGCAGGACGCGGACGTGGTCATGTTCATCTACCGCGACCACGTCTACAAACCCACCGAAGAGAACCGCGGCTCCGCCGAGCTCATCGTCGCCAAGCAGCGCAACGGCCCCACCGACACCGTGAACCTGGTCTTCCTGCGCGAGTTCACGCGTTTCGAGAACCGCGCGCCCGAGGACTACTCCTCGGGTTTCAGCGGCGGCGACTCCGGCTACTGAGGTCTTTGGGCCCGCACACGCGAATGAGCGAGGCCATGGAGTCCCACCACCCCGCGACCGCGTGGGTGAATCTCGACCGGATCCGCGACAACTTCAAGGCCCTCCGCGCCCACGCCGGCCCCCGCGCGGTCATCCCCGTGCTCAAGGCGAACGCCTATGGTCATGGAGCGGTGGAAGTGGCCCGCGCCCTCGATCCCCTGGGCGTCACCATGTTTGCGGTCGCGTATGTCGACGAAGGCATCGCCTTGCGGCAGGCCGGCCTCGACACGCCCATCCTGATCCTCGCCGGCTTCGCGACCGAGGAGCTCGAGGCGCTCTTCCGATTCCACCTGACCCCGGTGATCTCAACCCCCGAGCAGGTCAAGGCGCTGGCCGCGCTCGAGCACGAAGAGGATCGCGCTCCCCTCGCCGTGCACGTCAAGGTCGACACCGGCATGTCACGACTCGGGTTCCGCCTCCAGGAGATCGAGCCCGCGATTCACCGGCTGGAAGACGCGGAGGGGATCCGCATCGAGGGTCTCATGACCCACCTGGCCGCGGCCGACGAGAACGAGATCGCGACCGCGAGGCAGCTCGACCTCTTCGACGAGGCGATCGTCCGCCTCGAGACCCTGGGGGTGAGACCCTCGTTGATCCACGCCGCCAACAGCGCGGGCATGGCCTTCACGCGGAAGACCCACACCGCGGTCCGCCCCGGGCTCCTCCTCTACGGCGTCGCCCCGCGGCCCCTCTCGCCCGCGATCGCGGTGAAGCCGGCCATGGAACTGCGCGCGCGCGTCGCCCTGGTGAAGAACGTGGGCGCGGGCACGCCGGTGAGTTACGGCGGCCGGTTCGTGGCGGCCGGGGACACGGTCGTCGCCACCATCAACGCCGGGTATGCCGACGGGATCCCGCGAACCGAAGCCATGCGGACGAGGGGCGCGCTTCGACACGGCGACCGCGCGCTTCCCGTCACGGGCACGGTCTGCATGGACCTCACCATGCTCGATGCGACGGGCGCCCCCGGCCTCGCGGCGGGCGACGAAGTGACGGTGTTCGGAGACGCCCCCACCGCCTGGGACCTCGCCGGCTGGGCCGGAACCAACGCGTGGCAGGTCCTCACCGGGGTGGGCTCGCGCGTGCCGAGGCGATACACGGGGAAGCGGAACCCATGATCCGGCATTCCGGTCTCGTCCGCCTGAGCCTGTTGAGCGTTACGGCCCTGCTGCTGCAGGCATGCACGGAGACCATCGTCGCCGACGGCCAGGCCGGGGCCAGCATCATCGTGCCCGCGGCCGCTCCCGTCGAGGTGATGCGGGCGGCGAAGGAGCTGCAGACCTACGTCTTCAAGACCTCCGGGGCGGAGCTCGCGATCCGCACCGACGACGCGCCCCGGACCGAGCGGGTGGAGATCCGCCTGGCGGTGACACCCCTGGGCATCACCGCGGGCGGAGACCCGGCAAGCCAGCTCGTGCACCAGGACGGCTACACCATCCAGAGCAGCGGCCGGATGATCACGATCATGGGCGGCTCGCCCCGCGGCACCCTCTACGGGGTTTACGACTTCGTCGAGCGGGTGCTCGGCGTGCGCTGGTTCATGCCCACCGAAATGGGCGAGGACATCCTGCCCGCGAAGACGATCCTCGTCCCCGAACTCGCGATCGTGAAGAACCCCGCGTTTCCGTCGGTGAGCGGGTTCACCTGGGCCGGAGGTCCGGGCGCGGAGGATTGGGAGCTCCACTCGCGGGTTCGCCTCGGGAAGGCCGTGAGCTTCGGCCACAACTGGTACAACATCTACCGGTACTCGAAGGAGACCTTCGCGAAGAACCCCGAGATGTTCGCGATGGTCGGAGGCAAGCGCGGATACAGCACACAGTTGTGCACCGGCAACCCCGAGGTGGTGAAAGTCAGCGCGGAGGCGGCCCGCCGTTACTTCAAGGCCAATCCCGATTCGCCTCTCTTCTCCATCAGCCCCAACGACGGAAACGGCTGGTGCGAGTGCGATCGCTGCCGGAAGATCGACGAGCGGTATGGCATCACCGACGGCAGCCTGGCCGACCGGTTCGTCCACTATGCCAACGAGGTGCTGATGGAGCTGGAGAAGACCGACCCGGGCAAGCGGGTCGGCATCTACGCCTACGCCGAGCACACCGTCCCTCCGAAGAAGGCGAAACCCCGGCCGAACTACGAGACCGCGCTCACCCACCAGCCCTGGGCCTTCTGCCATGTCCACGCGATCGACGATCCCTCGTGCCCCGCGAACCGCGAGTTCCTGGGCTACCTCAAGGGATGGCTGTCCCTCACCCGGCACGTGGGCGTGTACGAGTACTACGGCCACTTCTTCGCCTTCACTCCCTGGCCGATCGTGCATTCCATCCGACGCGACATTCCTCTGTTCAATAAGCTCGGAGTGGAGCGCTTCATCAGCGAGACCCAGCAGAACTGGGCCAACCAGGGCATCAACTTCTACGTGGCCGCGAAGCTCGTGGAAGATCCCGCTCGCGATGTCGACGCCCTGCTCGGCGAGTACTTCTGGCGCTTCTATGGCACGGCCCGGGATCCGATGCGCCGGTACTTCGACCTATGGGAGGACGCGATGCAGCAGACTTCCGCGGCCGGAGACCGCGGCTACGCCTGGCAGTCCATGTTCACCCCCGCCCTCGTGGCGGAAGCGGACCTGCTCCTGAAGCAGGCGGAGGCGCTCGCGAAAAGCGATCGGGAAAAGGTCCAGGCCCGGGTGGCCTTCGCGCGGACGGGCTTTGGCTACACCGAGGCCTACGCGCAGATGCTGGACGCGGCCCGTCGAAACGACCGGGCGGCGGTTCTCTCGTGGTCCGAGGAGGCGCAGAAGCGGATCAAGGCCGCCGAAGGCTCGGCGCCTCAGGCGTTCTTCGTGTCGCTCGCGGTCGACCAGACCCGCTACATCGCCAACAACATCCTGGCCCGCGGGACGCTGCCCTGGGTGGCGCTCAAGCCGGTTCCTTTCCCTGGCGCGGCCGCGACTCCGACCCCGCCTACCACTCCTTGATGGTGTTGAAGACGGTGTCGCGCTCCACCGGGCGGCGGCCGGCTTCGCGGATCAGGCGGCAGAGTTCATCGACGGACAGCGACTGAGAGGTGGGCGCGCCCGCGTCGTGGGCGACCTTCTCCTCCGTCACCGTGCCGTCGAGATCGTCGGCTCCGAAGGACAGGCCGATCTGGGCCACCCGCGGCCCGATCATGATCCAGTAGGACTTGATGTGCGGGATGTTGTCGAGCATCAGCCGCG
>DAORUA010000239.1:0-6205 GCA_035432945.1 Vicinamibacteria bacterium
GGGCGCCCGCATCTCCTTGTCGGCCACCGCGCGAACCGCGTCGATGTCCTTCGGCCACATGGTCCAGCTGTCCCGGCTGCCGCGGTCAATGGAGTTTCGTCCCATCTTGTAGATGTTGTAGAGGAACTGTTCGCGGTGGCGCGAAGCGACGTCGAGAACCGCGTAGTTCGCGGTGACCGAGTAGTCGATGGACTGGCGGAAGTGCCACTTCTGCGGGGTGATGGGCAGCGGGGTGTCGCCGGAGGGCAGCACGCGCTGGGGCACGAACTCGATCTCGACCGGGGTGGGGTTGCCGATGGTCTCGGTCAGGAGCCCGATCTGGTTGTGGAAGTAGACGGCGGTGCGCAGGCCGCCATTCCACCAGGTGGAGTAGTTGGCCCCGCGGCGCATGGTGGCGCCCGGCTTGTTCTCCACCACGAAACGGTTGTGCATCGAGGCGCCGACAAGGTCGAGGCCGGTGACGATCAGGGGATCGAGGTTGTAGTTGAACGGATCGCGGAAGGGCGGCGCGAACAGAACCGCGCCGGTGGGGCCGGTCTGGTGGTGGTTGTACATGATCTGGGGAAGCCACTCGATGGAGAGCTGCTTCGCCATGTTGCGGGACTCCGGCTGGTTGAGGGCGTAGAAGTCACGGTTGTTGTCGTGGCCGACGTACTTCTGGTAGAGGCGCGGGATGTCGCCGCTGACCCGCTTCTTCTCGTCCGGCTCCTTCATGTACCAGTTCGACACCAGCTCCATACCGTCCGGATTCGCGTGGACGGCGAGGATGATGAGGTCGTTCAGAAAACGCAGGGTCTCCTCGTCGGTCCGGCTCACCAGTTGATAGACGGTCTCAGCCAGCTGAGCCGCCCCGAGGACCTCGGTGGCGTGGAGGCCGCCGTCGATCCAGACCACCGCCTTGCCTTCCCGGGCGAGGGCCCGCGCCTGGGCCTCCGTGAGACCTTCGGCCCGGGCGAGCTTCTGGGAGATGTCCTTGTACTTCGCCAGGAGCTTGTGGTTCGCGGGCGAGGTGATGATCGCCATCAGCTGGTCCCGCCCCTCGGCGGTCTTGCCGATGGACTGCAGGGTCATCCGGTCGGACGCCGCGTCCAGCTTCTTCATGTAGTCGCTGAACTGGGTGTAGTTCGCCAGCCGGTAGTCGTCGCCGATGGTGAATCCGTACACCTCCTTGGTGGTGGGGATCTTCGGCTGCGCTTCGGCAAGCGTGCCCGCGGCCAGCAGGCCCAATCCAAGCAGGGAGTGTCGTAGGTATCTCATCGTTCGTCCTCGAGTTGAAGAGGGAGCCCGCCCGGGACCCGCGAAATCTGGTGGAGGGATCTTAGCCCTGGCTCCGCGCCCTGATCTTCGCGTCGATGAAATCCGGATGGGCCACGTGGAGGAGTCCCGCGATCTTGCGGATCAGGTGTTCCTCCTCCGCGTCCTTCCGGCCATCCGCGAAGGCGACCAGCCACAGAAGCTCCACGATCCTCTTCTTCTGGTCGCCGGAGAACTCGGCGTCGATCACCGAGGTGAACTCGAACAGGGAGCTGGCGGTCCGCGACCGCGTTTCGGACAGTCCCATGATCTCGTCGGTCTGGTCGGCGGTGAGATTGAACGTGCTCTGCAGGGCCGTCCTCATCACCGTGCGCTCCGCGTCCTCCACCCTGCGGTCGGCGCGCACGATTTCGAAAAGCAGCACGCCGGCCGCGAGCCAGACCGCCCTCTCGTGGGCCTCGGTGGAGAGATCGGGCCCGCCCTGGGCCTTCAGCTTGAAGAAATCCTTGAGCGCGTCGATCATGGTGCGGGCAAGACTACGCCTTCACGGGCGCGGCGGCGCGTCCGCCTTCTTCTTCGGCTCCGGCTCGCCCCGGGGACGAAAGTGCGACCCCGCCGCTTCGGGGCTGAGGTCGAGGCCCGCGAGCTTTGCCGCCCGGGCCATCGCGGGGTCGCGACCCTCGCGGATGTCCGAGGCGGTCGGGCGCACCACCTCGTCGGGCGTGACCCCGTCGCCCTCGAGACTCCGGCCGTCCTTCATGAGCAGATCGGCCACCGTGATCGAGGCGCCGTAGAGAATGAACCGGATCTCGTTGCCGGCAGTGAGCGACAGGCGCTCGGCCAGCATCACCGCGCCCGCGGTCCGATCGCCGACGACCTGACCCCGCTTCTCGAGTTGGACCACCCGGGCGAGAATTTCCGCCGAGGATGCGGACCCGCTGTCCACCAGGACCACCAGCGCGCCGGAGAAGAGCCGCCTGGAAGCGGGCCTCCGCGAGCGCAGGACCTTCGTCGACTTCCGCTCCTTGCGGGAGGCCAGCTCGATCTCCTGTTCGAAGAACGCTCCCGCCGCGGTCTGCAGGGCCTCGATGGACCCGCCGGGGTTTCCCCGAAGGTCCAGCACCAGGGCCCGGGCCTTGTGGACCTTCGACATCAGATCATTCACCAGTTCGTCCGTGACCATGAAGGTCTGAAGCCGGGCCACGACCACGCCTTCCTTCTCGTAGGTCCAGTAGCGCCAGGCCACCTCGGGCCGCCGCCTCATGCGGTCCGTCACCTCGTCGAACCACTCGGTGATGTCGATCCTCTTCCGCCGCTGCTCAATGCTCGCCTCGACCGTGATCGACCGGGCCGGATCGTCGTCGGTCTGGACTCTGAGTTCCAGTTGCCGCCGGGGCAGAGCCACGTTCAGCGCGTAGGACACGGCCATGAAGTTCTCGCGGCTCACCGCCGTCCCGTCGACGCTGAGCAGGCGGTCGCCGAGGCGGACACCCTTGCCCTCCGCATCGCTCCCCTTGTCCACCTCGATCACCAGCGGGACGTCGCCCACGATCCGGATCTCGAAGCCATAGTCGATGTCGAACGGCCGGATGGGCGGAATGAAGTAGGTGTGCGAGTCCCGGAACTCCCCCATGGTCTGCGCGAGGATCACCCCCACCTGGGCTTCGGTCGAGGCCTCCCTGACCCGGGCCTCGGCCCCCGCGAAGAGGGCGTCGACGTCGAGGCCCCGGAACTGCGGGTCGAAGTACCGCGTCTTGACCGCGACCTTGAGATCGCGGACCATGGAGACTCCGAGGTTGCGGGCATCCTTGACCGGATCGGACAGGGCCCGGGCGCGCGAGGCCGAGAGGACGAGGCTCAGGGCAAGCAGGATTCCCACGCGGCGCGGCTGGTTCACGAGACCCCCCTGCCGGAGGATCTTATCCGAGGGCTCTCCGCCCCTGACCTAGATCGGCCCGGGCAGGGTGTAGTCGAAGACGTAGGAGTGCTTGCCGGGTTCGACGATGATGGTGAGGACGCCGGAGATCCCGGTGAGATCGCCGGTTCCCGAGTCGGGAATCACGTTGATCAGCATCTTGAAGTCCGCGTCCTTCTTCATGGTGGCGTGGTGCATGAGCGTGAAGGCGCCCTTGCGCCCCTTGACCTCCACCTTCATCATTTCGACCGCGACGTAGCCGGCGGAACCCTTGACCTCCCCGGCCGCGGTCATCATCTCGCCCTTGCTGGTTCCCACGATGTCGCCCGACCACACCTTGTCGATGGACATCCGGCCCACCCCGACGCCCGGGACCTTTTCATCCGGTGGCAACGGCGCCACCTTCACCTCGAACGTTCCGCTGGCCTGAAGGCTCATGGCTTTCCCTTTCAACGTGACCGGTGCGGGCGCCTGGGCCCGGGCCGGCGCCGACCCGCCGCACACGCACACTCCCAGGACGGCGACGAGGGCGAATCTTCTCTTCATGTGCTGGATCGTAACGTTCCGGCTCGTGATCGTCGACCCCGCTCACCCCTGTTTCTTCAGGGGCGCCTTCGCGACCGTCCTCGAAAAGGCTTTCGGCCGCCGCGCCTCGACCGGCCGCAGGCGATCGAGCGCCCGCCAGGCGAGCCACGTCCAGGCCGCTTCCGCGGGATGGCCGGCGATGCGGGTCACGTTGGGCCACAGGGAAACGAGGACCGCGTTCGAGGTCAGGTCGGCGGCCGCGCGCGGGGTCACCGCCGCGATGACCATGAGAATGAGCGAACTCGCCACCACGATGAACGTGGCCACGAGCACAGCGTAGCGTTCGGGAGCATCGCACCAGCGGTTGAGGAGGGCCCCGGCCGCGAACAGGGCGAGGTACCAGACCGCGAGCGCCACCGACCAGTTGGGCGAGAAACCGATGGCCAGGACCTCGATGGCCACGGTGACGAAGATGAGCACGACCACCCGCGCGGCCAGCGCGCGCGGCGGCCGCCGATGGGCGGCGGTCCCCACCAGCCGCCCGAGGAAGATCAGCACACCGGCCGCGAGCGCGGTGCGCAACAGCGTGCCCAGGGGATCCGCCTGTCCGGGAGGCGCCTTGAGCATCGCGCCCAGGGCGAGGAGGACCACGCCGGCGGAGACCCACAGCGCCTTGATCATGGCCGCCGAGTCTATGCCCGCGGCCTCCGGGCGTCGGTGAAGCGCGTCACCAAACCCGCGGCCGCAAGCGGCCCGGGCTAGTCGTGCCTCAAGGCCCGAAGCGGATCCACCCGCGCGGCGCGCGCCGCCGGGATCCAGCACGCGGTCAGGGCGACCATCACCAGGAGCACGATCGCGCCGGCATACGAGACGGGATCCGCCCAGTGGACCCCGAAGAAGGTGAACCGCGCGGACGCGCTCAGGGCCGCCGACACCAGGGTGCCCACGCAGAGGCTGATGGCCACGAGGCGCAGGCCCTGGGAGAGCACGCGCGCCTTCAGGCTCCAGGGTGTCTCTCCGAGAGCGATGCGTATGCCCAGTTCACGGATGCGCTGGGAGACGGAGTACGCGAGGGCTGCGTAGATGCCGAGTCCCGCGAGCAGGACGGAGACGATCCCGAAGACCGACATGAGGCCGGCGGCGAGCCTCGTGGGCAGGAGCGCCTCCGACACGACGTCGTCCAGGGTGCGGACATCTTGAACCGCGGCGTCCTTCGAGAGGGCCTGGACCTCCCGTCGCACCGCGGCCACGAGATCCTTCGGGTCGGCGGTGGTCCGGATGAGCACGCTCGAACGCATGCGCGCGTAGATGCCGGGCTGGAAGATCTGCGGCATGGTGGTTCCCACGATGCCCTGCAGACTCAGCGGCGAGACCACGCCGATCACCTCCGCGAAATCGGAAGGCCGGCCCTCGGGCTCGAGTTGCAGCCTCTGGCCCACCGCGTCGCGGCCGGGGAAAGCCTGGTCTGCGAGAAGGGTGTCGATGATGACGCGCCTGGGCGCCCCTTCCTGCGCATCGGCCTCCTCGAACTCGCGCCCAGCGAGGAGGGTGCCGGCCATGGCGCGAAAGAACCCGGGCGACACCTCGCGGTAGTCGGCGGTTCTCGACTCCCAGTTCCGCGCGGTTTCCTCGTCGTAGGCGAAGGTCTGCAGCGGTCCGGCGCCGGAGAGGACCATCCGACTCATTCCGGCCATGGAGACCACGCCGGGCAGACCCCTGAGCCTCTCCTCGAGCTGAAGGTAGAACTGGCGCGCGGAGGGGCCATCCGGGTACTGGGCGCGCGGCAGGGCCAGACGCAGGGTGAGCATCCCGCGAGGCTCGAAACCGAGGGGCACGTCGACGAGGGCCCGGAAGCTGCGGATCATGAAGCCCGTGCCCACCACGACCACGACCGCAAGCGCCACCTGCCCGATGACCAGCCGATCCTGCAGTCGATGACGATGCGCGGACCCGGTGGAACGCGCGTCCGCCACCGGCCCGGGGCACGCGACCGCGCGCGCCGCGCGCAGGCCGGGCGCGATCGCGGAAAGGACGGTGGAGAGAAGGACGGCGCCCACCGCGAAGGCGAGCACGCCGAGATCGAGGCGCACGGTGTCGAGGCGCGGAATCGCGTCGGCCTGCAGGGCACGAAGCACCTGGAGACTCGCCTGCGCGATGAGCACACCGATGAAAGCCCCGCCCACCGAGATCACAAAGCCCTCGGCGAGCACGGTTCGCGCGAGCTGGATCCGGGTCGCGCCGAGGGCCGCCCTCATGCGGAACTCCGTCTCCCGGCTGAAGCCGCGGGCGAGCAGGAGCCTCGCCACGTTCGCGCACGCGATGAGGAGCACGAACCCGACCGCGCCCATGAGCGCCCACAGGCCTCCGCGCACCGCCTTCACCACGTCTTCATCGAGCGGGACCAGAGAGACGCGAAGGTCTCCCGCCGCGAACTCAGGCACTTCGCGGCGCAGGTCCGCGCCCATCGCGGTCATCTCCCGCCTCGCCTCCTCGAGAGTCACGCCCTTCCGG
>DAORUA010000240.1:0-6172 GCA_035432945.1 Vicinamibacteria bacterium
CACGGCCGTGCCCTGGGTGAGGACGATCAGCAGGCCGAGCAGGACGAGCATGACCACGATCGGGCCGAGCCACCACTTCTTCCGGACCTTCATGAAAGCCCAGAGTTCGGGGATCAGCCCCATCTTTTCGCGCGAGTCTTCAAAAGCCATCGTTTTGGCAGTTTAATCGACAAGCGGGCGGCGAGCTTCGGTACAATCAGGCGGGGAAGCATGGAAGAGACCGAACGAACGGACCGCCAGGCGAGGATGGGGTCGGATTACCTCCGCACCCAGGTGCGCGCCTGGATGGAGGGCGCTGGGGAATCGGGCCGGAAGAAGGAGCTCTTCGAACTGGAGATGTGGCTTCGGGCCCTCGACCGCTTCTTCAAGCCCGCCCACCACGCTCTCTCCGACGAGCAGATCAACGAACTGCCCTACCGGGACTGGTCGGCCGAGTTGACGGTGGTGGACCTGTGCCTTCTCCGGGTCGGCCAGCTCTGTTCTCAACTCCTGCCCCGGGACCGCGTGGACGAGGCGCAGTTCAAGCGCTACGTGGACGGGTTCGTGCGCGAGTCGGAGAGCGCCGATCCCTACTTCGAGCGCCTTCTTCGCGACGCCCGGCCCGAGGCCGGCCTGCTGGTGCTGCGCGGGACCCTCGAGGACGTGCGCCTGCTCGTCGCCGAGTCGCTTCGCGCCCAGAAGACGCCCCTGCAGATCTTCGAATCGGTGGGCCGCATCTTCTCCCGCGAGTTGCGGCGCAACCCGCCTCTCGCCGCCCTGCTCGACAAAAAGTTCAAGCCCATGTTCGACAAGGTCACGAGCTCGGAGATCGCGGGCCTCATTCGCGCGCTCGAGGATCCGAACGAGCGGAACCCGGTGGCCCGGGTGTTCCTCGAGCTCTTCCGCATGCTCAAGTACCTCGAGTTCGCCGATCCCGACGGCCTGGCCGACGACCGGGTCAAGACCGCGGCCTGCGTCTTTTCCCTGGTGATCTCCGAGGCGCGCCAGCTCGTCTCCTATATCGAGAAGCGCGCGCTCGTGGCCCTGCCGCATGGCAGCGCGGTCCGCGACGCCTGCGATTCCATCGCCTACTGCATGCCCATCGACATCAACAAGGTGGTCCGGGTCGAACTGGCCGATCTCTCCTCCGCTCAGTCCTCCGAGAACGTCCGCGCGCGGATCGAGAACGCCCACGGCATTCTCAAGGACTGCTTCCAGCAGTCGGTGGTGCAACTGGCCGCGAGCCTCGACAAGGGCCTCACCGGGGTGGGCGTCTTCAACGACTTCGTGACCAAGAAGGAGCGCTCGCTCGCCCTCAAGAAGGCGCTCGAGACCCTGCTGCGCTCGGTGCGGGACTTCTACGCGCGCGGCGACGAGGTCACCGCGGTGGCGCTGCGCGAGGGCACCGCGAAGTTCTACGACCGGCAATTGAGGCACCTCATGTACCGCGACTGGTCGGCCTTCGAGCAGTTCTTCGTCGAGATCCTGAAGTGCAACTCCCTGGCCGCGCTCAAGCCCATCACGCACCGGTACGAGACCTTCCTCCAGACCCTCCTGCGCGAGGTCGAAAAGCGCGCGGTTCTCCAGACCCAGGCGGCATGAAGCGCCGCGCCGGAGAATGGCGCTCCCGCCTTCTTCTCGCGACCTTCTCCACCGCGCTGACCCTGGGCCTGGCCGAAGTCGGGGCCCGGGTTCTCCTTCGCCCCGCCCCGCCCCCGCCGCCCGACGGGACGCCGATTTCGGAGATATCCCCGACCCTCGGCTGGAGGACGCGCGCCAACGGCGCGCAGCGCATCCGCCGTGGAGACTTCGAGGTCACCATCGCCATCAACTCCCTCGGGCTGCGGGGTCCGGAGCTTCCCTACGAGCCCGCCCCGGGGGCGCGGCGCCTCGCCATCATGGGCGACTCCTTCGCCCACGGCTACTACGCCGAGGAGCCCGAGACCCTGCGCGGGCGCCTCGACGCGGCATTGAAGACGTGCCGGGTGGACGTGCTGAACGCCGGGGGGCCGGGCTACTCGACGGACCAGGAGTGGATCTACTTCCTGGAGGAGATCCGCAAGTACCGCCCGAGCGAGGTGGTCCTGCTCTTCTACTACAACGATCTTCAGTTCAACATCGATCGGATGGGCACCGCGAACCGGGAGAAGCCGCTCTTCCTGGAGAAGGACGGGGAGCTGCAACTCGTCCTACCCGAGACCGACCGGACGCCTTTGAGACGCGGGGAGAGAACCCTCGAAAGGCGGCGCGCGCCGACCTTCCATGGATCGGCCCTCTGGTCCTTCGCCGCCTCCCGGCTTCAGCGAAGCCGGCCCGACTGGTCGAGGCGGCTCTCCGCCTGGGGTCTCGCGCCCGACTTGTCCAGCGAGCCGCCCGCGGAGTACCTGCCCTTCGCGCCGCTGGGCGATCGCGAGCGGGCCAGCGTCGAGGAAATGTGGAAGCGGACCGCCGCCATCCTGAAGCGGTTCCGGGATGACGTCCGGGGCGCGGGCGCGGGCTTCACGGTCTTCTACGTTCCGGCCCGCTTTGAAGCCAACGAAGACGCGTGGGCCTTCGTCCAGAGACGATACGGCCCCGACCGCCAGTGGACCCGCGACGCGGTGAGGACGCGGCTGCAGGACCTCCTGGTCTCGCTCGACATTCCGATGGTGGACGCACTCCCCTCGTTCCAGGCGGCGGAGAGGACGGGACCGGCCGCCTACCTTGCGGTCGATGGTCACTGGAACGCCCGCGGGAATGAGATCGCGTTCGAGAGCCTCTTCCCGCTCATGCGCCGCGCCTTCTCCTGTGGTTCGTAACCATTTCGCGGGCGCAGCACTCGGCGCTCTCGCGGTCGCGGTGGCGGCGGCGATGACTCTCGGCGGGTCCACCCGGCACGTGGCCCTGAACCTGGGCCCGGGCGACACCCCGTTCGTCGCGGGGTTCGAGGCGAACAGCGATGTCGAGGACAAGGTGGGGTGGCACTGGACGACGTACGACGCGCGCGTCGAGTTCCCCTTCACGACCGCGGGGTCCGAGGTCAGCGCGACTCTTCGATACGCGCGGGTCTTCGGCGAGGAGGCGGTGGTCAACGTGAGCGTCGGCGGGGCGGCCACGGAGGGCTTTCGGGCGCGCGGAGGGGAGATCCGCACCACCACGCTTGCCGCGCCCCGGGTCGAGGGCCCGCTCGTGGTGTCGATCCGGTCCGACTCCCACGAACGCCGCAACATGGGCCTCAGGATGGACACTCTCTCGCTTCAGGCCACCGGCGGCGCCCCGTTCAAGCTCCGCGGGCGAGCGGCCCTTCGGCCGCCGCTCACCGTGATGCTGCTCTTCGCGGGCCTGGTGATCCTCGGCGTGTCTCCGCTCTCCGCGGGGGGGGCGAGCCTTCTTGCGGCTCTGGCCTTCGCCGGACGCGCGAACTCCGATCTTTTCGGCGCGTGGCGCCAGACTCACCTGGCTCCCGAGATGCTGGTGGTCGCAACCCTGGTGCTCCTCGCCGGGCGTCAATGGCTTCACCGGCGGGTTCCCATGGAGCGGGCATTGGCGGCCACGCTCGCCTCCGCGGCCCTTGTGACCATGCTCTGGAGGCTCGCCCTCCTCTCTCACCCCGACTTCTACTACCCGGATCTGCTCACCCACACGCGGGTGGTGGAGGCGATCCGCGCGGAAGGCCCGTCCTTCTTCCTCCATCCGGCCGATGCCCTGAGCGCGCAGAAGGCCTGGACCAAGCCGGTCATGGGGAGTCTCTCTGCGCTTCCGTACGCCGTCATGTTCCACACCCCGTTCGCCGTCCTTGCCGCTCTCCTCGGCCTGACGACCGATGAGATCGAGACCGCGCTCAAGGCGGGGTCGAGCCTGGTCTCCGTGATCCCGATTCTCCTCGGCGGCGCCCTCGCGGCCCGGCTTTCCCTTCCGCCCCTGGCGGCGCTCCTCCTCTGCGTGATCCCCACCTACGCCTCACGTCTGAGTTTCGCCCTGCTCCCGGCACTGTTCGGACACATGCTGGACCTGGTGGTCCTCCTGACCATCGTCACCGTGATGGGCCGCGACGGAGTGGGGTCGGCGCGGTCGGTGCTTCCGCCGATGGCGGCGCTGCTGCTCGGCCACCTCGCCTACACGTCGGGGGTGGTGAACGAGGCGGTCTTCATGGGCGTTCTCGTGGTCCTGCTCCTGCTCTCCGGCCGTCCGGGCCTGGGCTTGGGACTGGGCCTCACCCTCGCGGAAGCCGGCGCCGCCCTCGGGGCTTTCCTGCTCTATTACCGGCATTTTGTCGGCGATGTCTACGCCCTGGGCGGGCGGATCCTCGGCATGGGCGCGGGCGGCGCGGGGCCAAGCGCCTCGGTGTATCCGGTGGAGAGTTTCTGGGCCCTGCTCTTCGAGCGGACCAACACGTTCTTCGGCTGGCCCTACCTGAGTCTGGCCATCCTGGGCCTGTGGCTCGGCGGGCCCGCGATCCGCGAATCGAAGGCGGCTCGGGCGTGGGCGATCGCCTACCTCATCCTCATCCTGCTCCGGGCCCGGATCCCGGACGTGTTCCGATACGGGCATGAGACCCTGTTCCTCACCCCTCTCATAGCGCTCCTGGCCGGGACCGCGCTGGTCATGGCCTGGCGGCGTGGCGGGGCGTGGAGGAATGGAGCAGTCGCCGCGGGTCTTGTTCTCCTCGCCGCGTCCATGTGGCAGCAATGGCTCGCCATCTCGGACCAACTGGGCAATGCGCTTTGATCCTTGGCCGGTTTCACCATCTGATAAGCTCACATCACACGTAGAAAATGGCTGAAAAGAACCCGTTCGCGCGCTTTCTGTCCCACTTTCCTGCGGGGAAGGTCCTCTTTCGTGAGGGTGATGCCGGAGAGGACATGTACATCATCCAGTCCGGCCGCGTCGCCATCAAGAAGCGCACCGGGGCCAACAAGGATGTGACCCTGGCCGTCCTCGAGAAAGGCGACTTTTTCGGGGAGATGGCGGTTCTCGAGCGCATGCCCCGTTCCGCCACCGCGGAAATGGCCGAGGGCGGCGACCTGATCGTGATCTCGGGGGACACCTTCGGCGACATGATCAAGTCGAACCCGGAGATCGCGTTCCGCATGCTCCGCAAGTACTCGATCCGCCTTCGCGAGATGGTGAAGCAGATCGAGACCCTGGGCAAGCAGATGGCGGATTCGCCGGCCACCATGGCCGCGCCGGCCAACACCTCGCTTTCCCTGCCCTCGGTCCCCGTTCCCGCCGCACCCCCTTCCGAGGCGCTCGCCTACTTCATCTCCAAGGCGTCCGGGAACGTCTTCCCGGTCTACAAGAACGAAGTCCTGCTCGGCCGTTTCGATTCGGTGACCGGAACCGCGCCGGACGTGGACCTCACCAACGAGGATCAGGCCCGGAACATCTCCCGGCGCCACGCCCGCCTGGTCATCAAGAACGGCGGCTTCTTCATCGCCGAGGAAATCGGGACCATGAACGGGACGTTCGTGGCCGGCGAGAAGCTCGACAACAACGTCCTCCATCCGATCAAGGACGGCGACGAACTGATGCTCTGCCGCCTGGCCCTCACCTTCAAGGGGCCGCAGAAGCCGGCCTAGTCGAGGCGCCCTTCGCGGAGGGCGGTGTCGAGCGGCCGCGGCGTCCATTCGAGTTCCTCCCGGGCGCGCGTTATGTCGAGGGAGACATCCGCGGGACGGGGAGCGCCCCGGTGCGACGACTGCGGCGCCCTGCGGATGAGCGAGGCATCGAGGCCGAAGGCGCTCGCTACCCGCTCTCCCAGTTGGGCCCGGGTGACCCGCTCGGCGCCCGCGATATGAAAGCAGCCGCTCGCGGAGGGCAGGCGCAGGACGGCGCGGATCGCCTCGGCTACCGACTCCGGATCGACGGGGGTGCGCCATTCGTCCTCGTAGAGCGTGACCGCCTCGCCTCTTCGCAGCCGCCGGGCCACGCTTTCCGTGGCGGTGAGCCGGGGCCCGAAGCCGCGGCCGCCGACCAGGGCCACGCGCAGGACCACGGCGCCCGATGAGGCCTGGAGCGTCACGGTCTCCGCGCCGAGTTTGGATCGGCCGTACTCCGTGAGGGGATGAGCGGGAGAGGCTTCGTTCGAGAAGGCGCTTCCGCCACCGAACACGAGATCGGTGGAGATGGTGATGAGGCGCGCCCCCCGGGACCGGCAGGCGGCGGCGAGCTGTTCGGTGGCGGCCAGGTTGTCCCGGCGCGCCCGCGCGGGCTC
>DAORUA010000241.1:0-6130 GCA_035432945.1 Vicinamibacteria bacterium
GTCTGCTCGAAGGTCTTCGCCATGGCGTCGACCGTGGCCTGGCCCACGAGGATGTTTCCCTGGATAGCGTAACCCTTCCCCGTCGCGATGGCGCCTCTCGAGGCGGCGGTGGAACCGGCATACCCGCCCGCCCAATCGAAGCACTCCTGACCGGTCCAGGTCGCCGCGTTCCCCTTCGCGTCCACGATCCCGGCCTGGCGGTTGTGCTTGTCGGAGTCCGTGCCGGTGAGGATGGCGAGCGCTTCCGCGGCGGTGGCGCCGTTGCGCATGAGGGTAAGACCGCGCGGGCCGTAGGTGGCGTTCACGAAGGACTGGGTCGCGATCGCACCCACGCCGGCCTCCGCCCAGGGCACGAGAGGCCGGACGTTGGGAAACTTCGACTGCACCGCGACGCCCACGTCGCCGTTCTCCAGGTCGATGGCGACGATGGAGAAGGTCGATACCAGCGGCGAGGAGAGCGTCCGGGGCCGGTCACCGCGAACGCCCAGGGCGACGAGGAGGATGAGGCACCAGCGCAAGCGAATGAGCTTTGTCTTCATGCCCGGGATTCTAGGGCGGGGTTCGCCGGCCACGCGTGCAGTAGCATCCGCGCGTTCCCACCAAGGAGAGACTCCCCATGCTGATGCGACCCATGAAGAACACCGCGGCGCCGGCTCTGGCCGCCCTCATGGCCCTGGGGGTGTCGGCCGGGGCCGCCGCCGCGCGAGCCTCGGACCTCGATCCTCAGATCGTCAAGCTCGTGGGATCGGTCTCCGAAGAACGGCTGGGCGCCATTCTCGGGAAGCTCGAGAGCTTCGAAACGCGAAGCACGCTCTCCTCCACCGACTCCCCCACCCGGGGCATCGGAGCCGCGCGCGAGTGGATCCTCAAGGAGATGCAGAGCTACAGCCCGAAGCTCCAGGTGAGCTTCGATACCTACAACGTTCTGAAGCAGGGCCGCATCACCCGGGATGTCGAGATCCGGAACGTGATGGCGATCCTCCCCGGCCGAAACCCGCGCCGCATCTACATCAGCGGCCACTACGACACCGTGGCCTTCGCGGGCGGACAGGGGAACTCCAACGCGGGGGGCACGCCCGGGGCAAGGACCACCTCCCCCGATCCGGCGGCGCCCCTCGACAACCCGGCGCCCGGCGTGAACGACGACGGCAGCGGCACCGCGCTCGCCATCGAACTCTCTCGGGTGTTCTCCTCGAGCGGCATCGAGTTCGACGCGACCCTCGTGTTCATGGCCCACGTGGCCGAGGAGCAGGGGCTCATCGGCGCCTGGCTCCACGCGAAGAAGGCGGTCGATCAGAAGATCCCCATCCAGGCCGTGCTCAACAACGACATCGTGGGGAACGACAAGGGCGGCAGCGGGATCGTCGATGGCGCGACCATCCGCGTCTACTCCGAGGGGCCCGAGGATTCGCCTTCGCGCTCGCTCGCCCGGTTCGTGCAGCGCTGGGGCGCGCGCTACGTGCCTTCCCACAAGGTGCGTCCGATGTCCCGCCCCGACCGCTTCGGGCGGGGCGGCGATCATTCCGCCTACAACCAGCTCGGTTTCGCCGCGGTGGGATTCCGCGAGTCGCGGGAGAACTTCACGAAGCAGCACGACGTGCGGGACACCTTCGACGGCATCTCCCTCCCCTATCTCGCCCAGAACGCCCGTGTCAATGCCGCCGCCGCCGCCACCCTGGCCCTCGCTCCTCCGCCTCCTTCCGTGGTGAATGAGCGCGGCCAGCCGACGATCACCCGCGCGCCGTCGGGATACGACGCGAACCTGACCTGGGCCGCCTCACCGGGCGCGGTTGCCTATCGAGTTTTCTGGCGAGAGGCGTGGGGACCCGACTGGCAGCATGAACTCACGGTGGGAAACGTGACCCACCTGCTCCTGCCCGGCATTCAGATCGACGACCACGTGTTCGGCGTGGCCGCGATCGACGCTTTCGGCCACGAGAGTTCGGTCACGGCCTGGGTCTCGCCGGCCCGAGCCCAGATGGATATCAAGACCTCGGGCCAGTAGCCACGCGGGCGGCGATGAATCCGAACACCTTCGGTCCCACACCCGAACGTCGGCGGACGATCACCCTGCCGTAAGTCCTGAAGAGTCAGGGGGGCGACGCCGGCCAGCGCGCCGGAACGGCGCTTGCTTCGGCCACTCCCATGGGAACCGTCTGGTCGGACCTGATCCTCGGTCTTCGCCGCCTCCGCAGCGCTCCGGTCTTCGCGCTCGTCGCGGTCGCGACCCTCGCCCTCGGCATCGGCGCCAACAGCGCGATATTCAGCATCGTGAACGCGGTGGTGTTCAAGCCCCTTCCTTTCCCGGAGCCGGAGCGGCTGATGTCCGTCGGGGTTTCTTACCGCGGAAGGAACTTCATCCCATACGTCTCCCCGATGAACTTTCTCGACCTGCAGGCGTCGGCACAGACCTTTCAAGCCATGTCCGCGTTCACCACGGGCAGCGCCACCCTGACCGATCAGGGGGCGCCCGCGACGCTGCGATGGGCGGGCGTCAGTTCCTCATTCTTCGAGGTGCTCGGCGTTCGGCCGTCACTGGGACGAGGGTTCCAGTCGGATGAGAACCGGCCGGCGAAGAGCCTCGTGGCCGTGCTCGGACACGAACTCTGGAAGAACCGGTTCGGCGGCGATCCCGCGATCATCGGCAGGAAGATCCGGATCGAGAGTGAACTGCACGAAGTCGTGGGCATCACCCCGCCCGGCATGTCTTTCCCCGAGGGCATCGAGGTGTGGACGCCGCTCAGGCATGACGAGCCATTCCTGACCAAGAGCCGTGGCGCGTGGTACCTTACCGTCATCGGGAGGCTCCGGGGCGGTGCTTCTGAGGAGTCGGCGCGCCAGGAGATCGCGACGATTGTCGCGCGTCTGGTTCAGGAATACCGGGACGCCAACGAAGGGCTGAGCGGCCGGGTGATGCCGCTGCACGAGTTCATCGTCGGCGACACCCGCTCCGGACTGATGTTCCTGCTCGGCGCGGTGGGCCTGGTTCTTCTCATCGCCTGCGTCAACGTGGCGAACCTGATGCTGGGCCGGCTCGCGGCGCGTGAGGGCGAGTTCGCGGTGCGGCAGGCGATGGGCGCTTCGCGCCGCCGCCTCTTCGGGCAGTTGATGACGGAGAGTCTCCTGCTCGCCGCCCTCGGAGGGATCGCCGGTGTGCTCCTCGCCTCCGCCTCGCTGCGCAGCCTGATCGCGCTGCGCCCGGCGGACGTCCCGCGCCTGGACCAGGCCGTCATCGACATCCCGGTGCTGCTCTTCGCCGTGGCCATCACTCTCCTGACCGCAGTTCTCTTCGGCGCGATGCCCGCACTCCGAGCCTGGCGCCCCCCCGCCCTCTCCCTGCGCGAAGGCGGCCGCGGGATCTCCTCGGCCCGGTCGGCGCGCGTCCGCGGCGTGCTGGTCGTCGGTCAGACCGCGCTCGCCATGATGCTCCTGGCGGGCGCGGGGCTGCTCGCCCGAAGCTTCGCGCAACTTCAGAGCGTGGAGCCGGGCTTCGACACGAGCCCGGCCCTGACCTTCAACCTCTCGCTTCCCGATGCGGCCTACGCCACGGAGGAGAGCCGGGTCGCCTTCTTCGACCGGCTCATGCCGCGTCTTCAGGCCCTTCCGGGTGCGGGCCCCGCGGCGGCAACCCTCGGCCTTCCTCTGAATCGAGCCCGCTTCAACATCTCCTTCCAGATCCGAGACACTCCACCGGCGAGCGGGGATCAGCAGCCCTCGATGGAAATGCGGCCCGTCACCGCGGGCTATTTCAAGGCCATGGGGATTCCCATCGTCCGCGGACGCGCGTTCCAGGCCTCCGACGCGATGTCGTCCCCCCAGGTGGTGATCATCTCCGAGGCGGCGGCGAGGAAGTATTTTCCCGATGGAGACCCCATCGGCCGCTTCATCACCATGGGGTACCGCCGGGAAGAGGGCAAGCCGCGGCCGGGAGGCGAGATCGTGGGGGTGGCGGAGGACGTGAAGGACCGGGGCCTCGCGTACGACGCCTCGCCGCAGGTCTACCTGCCGTTCGCCCAGATGCCGATCTCCTCGATGGAGGTGCTCCTCAGGACGCAGGGCGACCCGATGACGCTCGCGAAGTCCGTCGAGGCGGTCGTGCGCGAACTCGACCGGGAACTTCCGCTCGGGCGCGTGCGCAGCCTCGACGCGCTGATGGCGGCCTCGGTTTCCCAGCCTCGCTTCTACGCGCTCCTGCTGGGCTTCTTCGCGTTGGTCGCGCTGAGCCTCGCCGCCCTCGGGATCTTCGGCGTGACGTCGTACTCGGTCGTCCAGCGCTCGCGCGAGATCGGCGTGCGCCTGGCGCTCGGGGCGAATCCCGCGGTCGTGCGCCTGATGATCCTCCGTCAGGCCATGACCCTGGCCCTCGCCGGAGTGTTCGGCGGCGTCCTCGGAGCTCTCGCGTTCTCCAAGGCCATCGGCGGTCTCCTGTTCCAGTTGAGCCCCACCGATCCTTCGACCCTGGCCGGGGTGGCCGGGCTGTTGAGCGCGGTCGCATTCCTCGCGAGCTTCCTGCCCGCGCACCAGGCGACACGGGTGGACCCGCTCATCACCCTCCGAAGCGAGTAGCGCGCGCGTGCGCCCGGGCGTCGGAAGTAGGATCCGACCATGGCCCGCCTTCTTCGAATACCGCTCGCCCTCCTTGTCTTTGGCGCGCTCGCCCAGGCTTCACCCACGGTCGGCGGGGAGGACAACCCTCCGCGCGTGGACTGGGAAATGGTCGCGAGGATCCGCGAGGAGGGCCTGCAGCGCTCGCAAGTCATGGATACCGCGGCCTACATCGCCGACGTCCTCGGCGCCCGGCTGACCCTCTCGAACGACATGTCGCGGGCCCAGGCGTGGGCGGAGTCGCACCTGAAGAAGCTGGGCCTCGTGAACGTGGTCATGGAGCCGTTCATGGACTACGGCATCCGCTGGGACAACGAATACGTCTCGCTGCACCTGCTGGAGCCGGACTACCAGCCCATGGTCGGGTATCCGCTCTCCCATACCCCCGGCACCGACGGGAAGCAGACGACCCTGGTGGTGCTGGCGGAGATCCGCACCCGGGCCGACCTCGAGAAGCACCGGGGCAAGCTCCGCGGCCTCTCCGTGCTAGCGACTCCCCCCGCCGTTGTGGATCGGGTCCGGTTCGCCGCGGGAACGTCGCGCTACACCGACGCGGAGCTCAAGGACCTCGAACGAGCGATGCTGCCCGCGCCCACACCGTCCCCCTCGCCCACCCCCAAACCCAATCCCGACCTGGTGACGCCCGAAGAGAAGATGGCGTTTTACAAGGCGGAAGGCGTCGTCGCGGTGCTGCAGTCGGAGAGCGGATGGCCGGGCGCGGTGCGCGGCTTCGCGCGGCCGGGAACGAAGACCGACCACTGGGGCCGCGCCGAATCGCTGGCCTCGCCGCCCATCGTGGCCATCACCCCGGAGCATTACAACCGCATGGTGCGGCTCTGCGCGCGCGGTGTGCCGGTCCGGATCGAAGTGGAGATCCGCAATCGCCTGGGAACGACGGTGGAGAAGGCGGCCAATGTTCTCGGCGAGATCGAGGGCACGGACCTGAAGGACGAGGTGGTGATGATCGGCGCTCACTTCGACACCTGGCATGCGAGTCCCAACGCCAGCGACAACACATCCGGGGTCGCGGTGATGCTGGAGGCCATGCGCATCCTGAAGGCGGTGGGAGCCGCCCCCCGAAGGACCATCCGGGTGGCTCTCTGGGCGGGCGAGGAGCAGGGGATCCATGGGTCGCGCGAGTACGTGCTGAAGCACTTCGGCGATCCCAAGAGTGCGCAGGGCGTCACCCCGGCGTACGACAAGCTGTCCGCGTACTTCAACCAGGACTACGGGCCCGGGCAGTATCGCGGCCTCTATCTGCAGGGCAACGAACGCGCGCGGCGTCTGATGACGGCGTGGGCCGAGCCCTTCCACGATCTCGGGATGACCACGGTGTCCATCCTCGGCGTGGGCAGCACCGACCACGTGTCGTTCGACCGCGTGGGCCTTCCGGGGTTTCAGTTCCTGCAGGACCGGGTGGGCGGCACCGGAGGTCACACCAACCTGGATTTCATCGAGACCCTCCCGCCAGAAGACCTCATGAAGAACGCCACCATCGTGGCCTCCTTCGCGTACCACGCGGCCA
>DAORUA010000242.1:0-6088 GCA_035432945.1 Vicinamibacteria bacterium
TCGGCGATTTTTCCCCGACCGGGTGCGTGCCTCCCGCGGCGTTCGCCTTCGACCACCCGAGCGCCGTGGCCTGGGTGGCCTTGGCGGCGCCGGAGGGATAGGCCGAGGTCGAATTCGCGCGTGCCGCGAACTCCCACTGGGCCTCGGTGGGCAGCGAGACGGCGCGGCCGGCCTTGCTCGACAGCCAGCGGGTGAAGGCCACGGCATCGTCGAAGGTGACGATGGTGACGGGATGATCGTCGGTCTGCGAAAACCCCGGGTTCTTCCAGTGGAACGAGGGACGCTGCTCGAGGGCCTGGCCGTTCCATCCGAATCCGCCCGAGGTCCCCTTCTCGGCTTCGGTCTTGTGGCCGGTGGCGTCGACGAAGCGGCGGAACTGGCCCACCGTGACCTCGTGCTTGCCGATGTAGAAGTCCCGGGTCAGGGTGACGTCGCGCAAGGTCTCGTCATCGCCCCGATTCGCCTCGGTCGCGGGCGAACCCTGGCGGAAGGCGCCCGCCTTCACGAGAACCAGGTCGATCGAAGCGCCGGATCCGAGATCCAGGCGCAGCGTCGCATCGGGAGCCTGCGCGCGGGCAACCTCCGGGCCCGACCACGCGCCGGCCAGGGTCAGAGCGATGAGGAGAAAAGGCCTGGTCTTCATGATGCCGGAGACTATTCGATCAGGGAACGCGATACACGGCGGCGTTGATGTGCATGCCCGCGCCCACCGAGGCGAAGACGAGGATGTCGCCCGGATGGAAGGAATGTCCCTCCATCTTCCCCTTGCTCACCAGGTCCAGGAGCGTCGGCAGGGTCGCGACCGAGCTGTTGCCAAGCCAGGAGATGGTCATGGGCATGACCCCTTCGGGCGCTTTCGCGCCGTAGAGGTCGTACAGGGCCTCGAGGATCGCCTCGTCCATCTTGCCGTTGGCCTGGTGGATGAGGAGCTTGCTCACGTCGGAGAGGCGAACGTTCGCCTTCTCGAGACACTGTCCGATGGCGACGGCCACGGTCTGGAGCGCGTACTTGTAGAGCTTCCGGCCTTCCATCTTGAGGAAGATGGCCTCGAGGAACACCTCCTCGTTGTACGAAGGGCCCATGACCAGCATGGTCGAATGGTCGAGGGTGTCGGACCGGACAGCGTGAGCGAGGATGCCGGCGTCGGTGTCCCGGGCCTCCAGGATCACCGCCCCCGCGCCATCGGCGTAGATGAGGCTGTCGCGATCGTGCGGGTCCGATATGCGGGACAGGGTGTCGGCGCCGATCACCATGGCCCGCTTGATGTCGCCGGCGCGGATCATGGCGTCGCAGAGGATCACGCCCTGCAGCCACCCGGGGCAGCCGAAGATCACGTCGAAGGCGGCGGCTCCGGGATTCGCGATCCTGAGCTGGGCCTTGACCCGGGCCGCGAGGGCCGGCACCAGGTCGGAGTGCCGCGTTCCCGCGCGGACGTCGCCGAAGTTGTGGGCGACCACGATGGCGTCGAGGGTCTCGCGATCGATGCCCGACGAGTCGAGGGCTTCCGTGGCGGCCTGGGCCGCGAGATCGGAAGTGACCTGGTCATCCTCCGCGTAGCGCCGCTCCTTGATGCCCGTGATGGCCTCGAACTGGTCGATGATCTGCTGATTCGGCTTGTCGATCTTCTTCCCGTCCGGGCCCCAGAACTCACGCCCCAGCATGTCGGCGTTGGACACGCGCCGCCCTGGGATCACGCACCCGGTGCCGACAATCACGCTTCGAACTGCCATCGTCGCCGGACGATAAACGAAAACCGGCCGGTGCGTGCGGCATCGCACGCAAGCCCCGGGGAGGCCTACGCGCCGAAGAGGCGGTGGAAGTTATCCACCGTGGCCGCTCCGAATTCGTCGACGGGCAGGCCCTTGACCTCGGCCATGCGCCTCGCCACGTCCACCACGAACGCCGGTTCGTTGCGCTTGCCGCGATGCGGAGGCGGGGCGAGGAACGGGCAGTCGGTCTCGACCAGAAAGCGGTCCAGGGGAACCGTTCTCGCCACCACGCGCAGCGGCTCGGCATTGGGGAAGCAGGCGATGCCGGAGAACGAGATATGGAAGCCGAGGGCGAGCGCTTCATCCGCGAGGGCCTGGGTGCCGGTGAAACAGTGGATGACGCCGCCCACCTCGGCCGCCTTCTCCTCCTTCAGGATGGCGACGGTGAGGTCGTCGGCCTCGCGGGTGTGGACGATCACGGGGAGCCTCACCTCGCGCGCGATCCGGATCTGCCTTCGAAAGGCCTCCTCCTGCTGGTCGCGGGGCGAGTGGTCGTAGTGGAAATCGAGGCCGATCTCACCGATGGCGCAGAGGGTTCGCGCCCGGCCGAGGGAGCGCAGCCGGTCTCCCAGGGCCTCGGTCCAGTGGATGGCTTCATGGGGATGAAGCCCGCCCGACACCTTCAGGCCGCAGTCGCGCGCGATGGTGAGGCCGCGATCGAGACCGGCGCTGTCATCGGCCTGGGCCACGAGGAGCATGCTCACGACCCCCGCCTCCGCCGCGCGCTTCAGGAGGGCCGGGCGGTCGGAATCGAATTCCGCGAGATCGATGTGGGTGTGCGAGTCGGCGAAGGGCATGAACGAAGTCTCTCAGGAACGCGCCCGAGGTCGTTACGGTCTCAGTCCGCGGGGCAGGCCGTCTTCGCGGAGAGATAGCCGAGGGCCTTCAGCTCCTCGCACTGCTGCCGCGACATGCCCTCCAGCTTGTCCGCGGCCACGGTGTGTCCCTTGAGGGACGCGATCCAGGCCAGGAGGTTCTGGCGATAGGTCTCGCGCAGCGCGACCGGAGCGCGCGGAGCGTAGTCGTGCTCCGAGTCTTCGAGTCTCGGGGACCCCGACCGGTCGAAGAGGGAGAAATCAGCGGTCGCGGTGTTGTAGATGAAGGTGTGCGAGGTGTTCCGCAGCGCGTAGACCGGCCGCGACCACACCGTCCGGGTCAGCACCTCGCGCGCGTCGCCGCCCTTCGCGGGCCTCGGGTCGTAGAGGTGCGAAAGGAGCGAATGCCCCTGGAAGGCGCGCGCCGAGCCGCCCGCGCCGGCGAGGCCGAAGATGTCGAGGACGGTCGGGGCGATGTCGGTGAGATCCACGAGCGAGGCCACGCGCGCGGGCGGATGGGCGGCGCGCATCGCCTTCGGCAGCACGACGAGGAGAGGCACCCGGGCGGTCTCCTCGAAGACCTGGGCGTTATGGCCGATGTACCCGTGCTCGAACAGCCCCTCGCCGTGATCCCCGATCACGATCACCACGGTGTTGTCGAGAAGGCCCCGGGATTCGAGTTCCCCGCGCAGGTAGCCGACTTCCTGATCGGCGAAGGCGAGATTGCCGTCATAGAGCCGGCGGATGTGATCGATCTCCTCGGCCGAGGGCCGGACCACTCCCTGGTTGATGTCCTTCAGCCATTTGTCCGCCACCGCCCCGCCCTCGCGGCGCGCTTTCGGCACCGGTGCGTCGGGACCGAAGGCGGTGTTGAAGGGCGGCGGCGGGTCGTACGGGTGATGCGGTTCGCGGTAGTGAACGTACGCGAAGAACGGCGCGCCCTCCTTCTTCATGCGGTCCAGAAAGGGCGGCACGACGTTCCGGAAGCCGCTCGCCTGCGAACCGTACTTCTTCCAGGGCTCGTCGAACTCCTTGAAGCCGCGATCGAAGCCGTTGTACGCGCCGGCCACGCTGTTCGCGACGAAGCCCGCGGTGTGGACCCCCTGCGCGGTGAGCACCTCGGCGAGCATGAGGCGGTCTTTCGGAAGCTTCGCGGAGAACGCGAGGTCGCCGTGGTGGCGATCGGGCTGCTGCGAGGTCCACACCGAGGACATCGCGGCGAGGGTGTAGGCCGCGGTGGTGTAGGCATTGTCGAAGACGAAGCCTTCGCCGGCCAGGCGGTCGAGGTTCGGCGTGGTCTTCCGGGAATGTCCGTAGACGCCGAACGACTGGGCGCGGGCGGCGTCGAGCACGATGAACACCACGTTCGGCTTTCGTCCGCTCAACCCAAGGGCGAACTTCGAGGCGGCTTTGGCCGGCGCGGACGCGGGCGGGGCGGGACGGCCGAGGACGCGGGGGGCGCGGATCTGCGCGAAGGTCAGGCCGGGCTTTTCGGCGAGGACGTCCAGCTTCACCATGACCGGCGTCCCCGGCTCGCCCTCGAGCCGGATCCTCGCGGGCTGCAGGGCCTGGGCGGCGAGGGGGATCTCGACCCGGTCCCGGGTTTTCCCGCCCGTGGCCTCGAAGGAAACCAGGAGCGAGCCCTTCCCTCCGGACGCGGCCGACCACGCGGAAAGACCGCTCTCGAACTCGAGGGTCGCGTCCTCCGGCAGCCGGAAGGCGAACGACGTGCTGGAGGCGCCGGGCAGCACGACGGAAGGCACCGCGTCCTTCTCGCTGATCTCAAAGCCCCGCGGCGTATCGCGCTCGCGCAGCAGATCCAGCGATCCGTCCATCGCGTCGCCGATGGTGAGGCTGAAGACCGCGGCCGCGAGGTCGCGGGTATCGCCCGTGCCCGAGACCGTGGACTTCGGGAAGCGGAGGTCCAGGGTGTTGGAGGCGGCCTGGGCGTCCTTCGGCCAGTCGAAGCGGATCCGCGACCTTAGGGACGCGACGTCCTGCTCGCCGAGCGACCGGCCGTTGGCCCGGACCTCGAGCCGCTGGCCTTCGATTCCCGGGTACGCCTCGAGGTCGAAGATCAGGGCCCGGTCCTTCGGCTCCCTGACCTCGAGGCTGAGGGTCGCGCCCTCACGCGCCCACAGGAAGCGCTCCCGCCCGCGCGTCTCCGGATCGCCGTCCATTCCCCGCCCCGCGTGCGGCTCCGCGCCCGGCCACCCGAACATGATGACCTCCCGCTCCGAGGCGCGCGCCGCGAAGGGAAGGCGGTCGGCCAGGTCGAAGACCACCGATCGCGGGCCCGCGCCGGAAGGCCGGTAGATCCACAGCCCGGCCGCCGCCAGAAGGCCGGCGACGATGAGGGCGGAGAGAACGCGACGCATCGGCACGGTGGAGGATATGACGGAAGCGGCGTTCATCACAGGGACGGGCCGCGCCGGCCGCTTCCCGCTTGTCAGAACGGCGGTTCGGACGTACATTGGACCCATCATGGCGACACAGATCGAACTCATCGACAAGTACAAGAAGGAACTCAGCAAGATCAAGGTCAAGGTCGATGACGTCCTGCTCAAAGCCGTGGTGAAGTCTCTCGGTCCCGCCGTCTACCGCGAGGACGCTTCGATGATCTCGGCCGCGGACGCCGATGAACTGGAACGGGTGAAGCAGAACTTCATGGTGCGGCGGCTCGGTCTCACCGACTCTCCCAAGCTCGAAGTCATGCTCAACAAGGCCATCGACCAGATGGGCCGCTCGAAGACCAACAAGCACCGCGCGGTCCTCTACTACATCATCACCCGCGACTCGAAGCGCGAGGCCGCGCTCCTGTAGGCAGCGCCGGTCGAGGCCTCAGGGCTTCGGGAAACGCGCCGCGCTCCGCCGCGCCCAGAAGGTCGTCGCGAGCAGAACCAGAATCCACGCGGCCGCGAGCGGCCAGTCCGACCCCTCGGGGCGGGCCAGGTCGGGCAGGAGGCCGTCGATGGGCCCTCCCGGCCAGAGCGCATCCCAGAGGCGAGTGGGCCTCACCCGTTTGTTGATGAACAGCAGCCGGCCGGGTTGAAGCGCGGCGAAGAGGAAGAGCCCCCAGGACCAGGCCATGGCGATCGCGATCGCGCGCCGAGCCACCGGCCCGGCCGCGGTCTCGAACCGTCTCGCCACCCAGAGCGCGAGGAACGGCGTCATCGGCGCGATCAGTCTCGCGGGCGGCGACTGGCCGCCCCACCACATTCTCCACAGGAGCGCGGGCAGCAGGATGGCGCACACCATCGCGAGTTCGACGCGGCCCCGGCGGGTCTCATCGGGCGTGGTCCGGCCCGGCGCCCTCATCAGGAACAGGGCGAGAAAGGCCGGCGCGTAAGGCAGGAGCCCGTAGGCCCGGTCGATGAGGAGCCCCATCAGGGCCTGCAGGGGGTTGAACGCGGTGTCCTCCGGCACGCCGCCATAAGCGCCCAGGGCCGTGGGCACGCCGAAGATGGTCATCCAGAAGGCGCCATAGGCCGCGGCCCCGAGCGC
>DAORUA010000243.1:0-6066 GCA_035432945.1 Vicinamibacteria bacterium
GTCGACGCCCTGACCGCGAGCCTGGTCGAAACCCAGCTCGACCTGGCCCGGCGCGTTCTCGAGGACAAGGACTACAAGGGCGCGGTCACCCGCGCGAACGGCATTCTCAAGCTGGATCCCAAGAACCCCGAAGCCCTCGCCATCCGCGAGCAGGCCCAGGGCGCCACCCGGGAGATCGAGACCTCGGTCGCCACCGCCCGGGAAGCGGTCACCCGCGGCGATTCCGCGCAGGCTTCGACCGCACTCGAACGCGTCATGGCTCTCGACCCGAAGAACCCCGTGGTCGCCGAGCTCTCGAGTCAGTTGAACGCCAACTTCTCCCGGCGCGCCACCGAGGCGAAGACCGAGATGGAGAAGGCGAAGACCCTCGCGAGCGCCAAGGAAGGCGCCTCCACGGATCCTGCCTTCGCCGAGGCCGAGAAGTTCGCGACCACCGCCGCGCAGCACCTCACGGAGCGCCAGTTCACCGCCGCCACCCAGACCTTCCTGCAGGCGCGCGACGCCTATGACCGCGCCCGCCGCGTGATCGAGAACAAGGAGCGCGATGCCGCCAAGGCGGCCAAGGCCGCGGCCACGCCTTCGACGGTCGCGACACCCGTGACCACGGCGGCGGCGACGCCCGCCCCGACCGTAGGGGTCCTCCCCACCATCAACCTCCGGCCGTTGCCGACCGCGACCCTCGGGGCTACCGTCGCGCCCACCGCGACGCCGCTCCAGACTCCGCCGCCCGCGCCCACGATGGCGGCGCCCGCGCCCGAGCCGCGCGAGTTCACCACCGGGCGCACCCGGATCGCCGCCGCTCCCGGAGCCAAGAAGGCCACGGGCTTCGAGGTCGAGTTGACCGACTTCGCCGGCAGCTTCGAATTCGAAGTCACGCCCAGCCCGCTCGTTCCCGGCGCTCCCTTCCGCGTCCGGGTCTTCCTGAAGAACACCGGGAAGAACGACGCCCGCCTCGAGAGCTTCACCGCCAGGATCGCCCGCAACGGAGAGATCACGAGCCCGCAGACCCGCATCCTCGAAGACGACGTCAAGGTCGGGCAGCGGCCCATGGTGGTCGAGATTCCGCTCACCTGGGCGGCGGGGACAAGGACCTGGGTCATGGATATCGAGGCGATGTCGAAGAAGGGTGAGCGGTTCCGCTCCAACCTGACCATGAAGCAGCCCTGAGGGGCCGATGAGCTTCACGACCCGGCTGCGCAATGCCTTCATCGGCGGCCTCGTCGTCCTCGTCCCGATCGTCATCACGATCAAGGCGCTGTGGTGGCTCTTCTCGTACCTCGACGGGCTCGCTCATCCCCTCTCCATCCTGCTCCTCGGCCGCGACATCCAGGGCCTGGGCTTCCTCATCACCATCGCCACCATCCTCCTCGCCGGCCTGCTCTTCTCCGCCGGTCCGTTGAAGCGCCTCCTGGACGGCGCGGACGCCGTTCTCGACGTGGTGCCCCTGGTGGGCTCGGTCTACGGCACCACCAAGAAGGTGCTTTCGGGCTTCGGGGGGCCGCAGTCGAAAGACTCCTTCCAGCGCTTCGTGTTCGCCCGGCTGCCCGGGCGCACCACCCCCGGCTTCGTGACCGGTTCGTTCAAGCTGACCCTGCGCGACGGCGTGACCCACGAGGTGCTGACCGTCTACGTGCCCACCAACCACCTCTACGTGGGCGACGTGGTGATCCTCCCCGTGGAGGACGTGGTGGAGACGGACCTCTCGGTGGAAGACGGCGTGAGCCTGCTCCTGTCCGCGGGCGCTTCGGTGCCGCTCATCATCAAAGAGAAGTAAAGGAAGACCCATGAGTTCGAAACGCATCGTCCTGATCCTCGCCGCCGCCGCCGTCCTCGGGGGCTTCGACTCGGTCGCCCGGGCCCAGGCGTCCGCGGGGCCGTCCGTCGACGCGAAGCTCCTCGCAGGACTCAAGTACCGGATGGTGGGCCCGTCGAGGGGCGGCCGGGTCACCGCGGTGGCCGGGCATCGCAAGCAGCCGGGGACCTTCTACCTCGGGTCCTCGGGCGGCGGCGTCTTCAAGACCACCGACTACGGCGTCACCTGGAAGCCGGTCACCGACGGCTTCCTCGAGACCGGATCCATCGGAGCCATCGAGGTCGCGGAGTCGAACCCCGACATCGTCTACGTGGGCACGGGAAGCGACGGCATCCGCAGCAACGTCATCCAGGGAAAGGGCGTCTACCGCTCCAACGACGGCGGGAAGACGTGGGCCTCCATCGGACTTCGCGAGGTCGGCCAGATCTCGGACGTGCGCGTGAATCCCACGAACCCCGAGGTGGTCTTCGTGGGCGCGCAGGGAATCGCCTGGGCCCCGAACCCGGAACGCGGCGTCTACCGCTCGAACGATGGCGGCAAGTCCTGGAAGAAGGTGCTCTACGTCAATGAGACCCTCGGAGCTTCTGCGGTGGTCATGAATCCCGTGAATCCGAACGAGCTTTTCGCGGCGCTCTGGCTCGGCCAGCGGAAGCCGTGGACCATCGTCAGCGGGAGCGAGGCGAAGGGCGGCGCGGGCATCTACAAGACCACGGACGGCGGTGAGACCTGGACGAAGCTCGCCGCGGGCCTGCCCGCCGGCCTCATCGGCAAGATCGACCTCGACCTCTCTCCCGCGAATCCGAAGCGCGTGTACGCGCTCATCGAAGCGCCCGGCGAAGAGCGCGCTCTCTATCGGACCGACGATTCGGGGGCCACCTGGACCCGGCAGTCGAACGATCCGAACCTCCTGCGCCGGCCCTTCTACTACACCAATGTCCACGCGCACCCGAAGGACGCGGACACCGTCTTCGTCAACAACGAGGGCTTCTTCAAGTCCACCGACGGCGGCAAGACCTTCAGGACCGGGACCACGCCCCACGGCGACAACCACTCCATGTGGATCAACCCGGACAACCCGGACATCATGGTCCAGTCGAACGACGGCGGCGCCAACGTCACCATGAACGGCGGCCTCACCTGGACCACCCAGATGAACCAGCCGACCGCGGAGATCTATCAGATCGAAACCGACGATCAGTTCCCGTACCGGCTCTACGGCGCGCAGCAGGACACGGGCTGGCCCATCATCCTGCCGAGCCTGCCGCCCTTCGCCCACAACTACGACGACGCCCTCATGATGCAGGTGCCCGGGCCCGGTTGCGAGACCGGCCCGGTGAAGCCGAAGCCGGGCGCCCCCCACATCGTCTACGGCGTGTGCAAGGGCGAGTTCTACCGGATGAACCTGGAGACCGGCCAGGAGCAGAGCTACTGGATCTACCCCCAGAACCGCTATGGCCAGGCCGCGAGCGGCATCCGCTATCGCATGCAGCGCATCACCCCCTTCGAGATCTCCCCCCACGACCCGAACGTGATCTACCACGGCTCGCAGTTCCTCCACCGCACCGCCGATGGCGGGCAGACCTGGGACACCATCTCCCCGGACCTGACCGCGCGCCCGGAAGGCACCCAGGGGATCTCCGGCGAGCCCATCACCCGCGACATCACCGGCGAGGAGATCTACTCGACCGTCTACGCGATCGAGGAATCGCGTCTGGAGAAGGGCGTCATCTGGGTGGGCACGAATGACGGCTTTGTCCAGGTCACGCGCGACGGCGGCAAGACCTGGACGAACGTGACCCCCAAGGGCATGCCGCCCATGGGCCGCGTGCAGTCGATCGACGACTCGCCCCACCGCAAGGGCTCGGCCTTCGTCTCGTACTACCGGATGCTTCTCGGCGAATTCAAGCCTTACATCTACAGAACCGACGATTACGGCGCTACCTGGACTCTGCTCACCGACGGGAAGAACGGAATCCCGGGCGATCATCCGACGCGGGTGGCCCGCGAAGATCCGGGCCGCGAGGGCCTCATCTACGCGGGCACCGAGTTCGGGATGTTCGTTTCCACGAATGGCGGCAAGAGCTGGCAGAGCTTCCAGCTCAACCTGCCCGTCACCCCGGTGACCGACCTGAAGGTCCACCGCGGCGATCTCGTGCTCTCCACCATGGGCCGCGGCGTCTTCATCGTCGACAACGTGGCCGCCCTGCATCAGTTCGCGAAGCTCGATGGGAGCGCGCCCGCCGCCCTGATCGCCCCCCCGCCCGCGTACCGTCTTCGCTACGACGTCATGAACGGGCCCGCGGACCCGCAGTTCATCGAGCCGGGCGCGATCATCGACTACGCGCTCAAGGCCGACGCCGCCGAGAACCTCCGCCTCGAAGTCATGGACTCCGCGGGAGCGGTGATCCGGACGTTCGAGAGCGGTCCGCCGCAAAGCGCCGAGACCACCCAGGGCATGCGGGCGCCGGAGACGCGCTTCCCCGGGCCGGCCCGGCTGTCCGGCAAGGCGGGTGCGCACCGCTTCATCTGGGATCTGCGCCACCCCGGCGTCCCCGGCCTCCGCGGGCCGGGCCCGATGGTGGCGCCGGGCGACTACAAGCTCCGGCTCTCCATGGGCGCCTTCGCGGAAGAGCGCCCGCTCAAGGTTCTCTCCGATCCGCGCCTCGTGAAGGATGGCGTCACCGACGCGATGATCGGGGAGCAGACGAAGCTCCTGCTCGACATCCGTCAGCGCATTACGGAGGCCCGCGGCGTCCTTCAGAAGGTGAACGAGGCGCGCGTGAAGGCCCAATCTGACGCCAGCCCCGCGGGCGCTTCGAAGGTCAAGGCCATCGACGCGGTCATCGCGAAGCTCCAGACTGCGGGCGGATCGTATCCGCAGCCCATGCTGATCGATCAGTTCGCCGCGGTGGCGCGCATGCTGGGCCAGGCCGATCAGAAGCCGGGCCGGGATGCCTACGAGCGATTCAACGACCTGGTCAGGGAACTCGAGGCGGTCAAGGCGGAGGCCGGCAAGGCCACGATGTAGTCGTTCCCGAAGAGGGAGGGTGAGATGAAGTATCGCGTCCTGGGCCGATCCGGCCTGAAGGTGTCCGAGATCTGTCTCGGGGCCATGACCTTTGGCGAAGACTGGGGTTTCGGCGCCTCGCGGGAGGAGAGCCGGAAACAGTTCGACATCTTCGCGGCCGCGGGCGGCAACTTCATCGACACCGCGAACGTGTACACCAAGGGCACCTCCGAGCGCTTCGTGGGCGAGTTCGTGAAGAGCGACCGCGACAGGTTCGTGGTGGCGACCAAGTACTCGATCGCCACCCGCTTCGACGACATCAACGCCTGGGGCAACTCCCGCAAGAACCTGGTCCAGTCGGTCGACGCCTCGCTGCGGCGGCTCGACCTCGACCGCATCGACCTCTACTGGGTCCACGTGGCCGATCCCCTCACTCCGGCCGAAGAGCTGATGCGCGCCCTCGACGACGTGGTGCGCGCGGGGAAGGTGATCTACGTGGGCGTCTCCGACACCCCGGCCTGGCAGGTGGCGCGGGCCAACACCATGGCGGAACTTCGGGGGTGGAGCCGGTTCGTCGGTCTGCAGATCGAGTACAGCCTGATCGAGCGCACCCCCGAGCGTGACCTCCTCCCCATGGCCGAAGCCCTTGGGCTCGCGGTGACGCCGTGGGGCCCCATCGGCGGCGGCGTCCTGTCGGGGAAGTATTCCGTGGGCTGGGAAACCCCGGACTCGAAGCGGGTGGCCGCCAATCGCCATCGCTTCTCCGACCGCAACATGAAGATCGCCGGTGAAGTGTCGGCGATCGCGAAGGAGCTGGGCCGCTCTTCGGCCCAGGTCGCGATCTCGTGGGTCATGGGGCGCGGACCGCACGGCACCATCCCCATCGTGGGGGCTCGAACCGCGGCCCAGCTTGAAGACTCGCTCGGCGCCATCGACACCGTGCTCACCGAGGAGATGCTCGCGCGCCTCGACGCGGTTTCGAAGATCGAGCTTGGCTTCCCGCATGACTTCCTGGCCCGGCCGACCATGGCGCGCACCCTGCGCGGCGACCTCGGGGACAAGCTGATTCCCTAGTTTCCGGGGTCCTCTGGCTCGAAAAGCGAGCCGCGCTATAATCCCCGCCCCGTCGCCGAAGGGCCGCTTTCGGGCGCGATCGGGAAAGACGCAGCGTTCCTCAGTAGCTCAATGGTAGAGCGTTCGGCTGTTAACCGAAATGTTGTAGGTTCGAATCCTACCTGGGGAGCCA
>DAORUA010000244.1:0-6029 GCA_035432945.1 Vicinamibacteria bacterium
CCGTCGCCCACCGAAGCGCCACCGGATCCGTCTCCGAACCCACGAAGCGCCAGCCGTACTCGGTCGCTCCGATCAGGGGGTAGATGCAGTTCGCTCCCATCCCGATGTCGAGAACCGCGACCGACCGGCCCCGGGGAAGCGCGCCCTTCTTCGTCCCGGCGAGGAGATCGGCGAGATAGTGAAGATAGTCGCTCCGCCCGGGCACGGGAGGGCAGAGGTAACCGGGCGGAATGTCCCAGCCCCGGATGCCGTAGGCCAGATCGAGCAGAGCCTGGTTCAGCGCCTTGACCGCGCGGGGGTCCGCGTAGTCGATGGATTCATCCCCGTGCGCATTGGGTTTCACGAAAGCGGCGAGCGCCGGGCTTGCGTCTATCAGCTTCGGGAAGTCGTAGCCCGCGCGGAAGCGACTCCGCGGATGCAGACTCTCCTTAAGCACTGTTTTCATGTCGTCGGGTCTTTTCACTGAAGCTTTAGCGAAGTTTAGGACCCAAAAAGATTCAACCCTCTTGATTGGCCGAGCGCCGCGCACATAGAATCGGCGGATTACGTTATGGCGCAACTTTTCCCGAAGCAGGCCAATGGTCTGTCTCAAGCGAGCATCGCCGCGGGCGCGGCCGTAGGCGGCAGCGTCCTCCTGGCCCTCTTCCTGCTGGCCCGCTCCGGATACGCGACCGGCGAGGGAACCCCCTACGACCAGAAGGTTCCCTTCTCGCACAACCACCACACCACCGGCGTCGGCATCGACTGCCGCTACTGCCACACCACGGTGGAGACCTCGGCCACCGCATCGGTTCCTCCCACCCAGACCTGCATGAACTGTCATTCGCAGATCTGGACGTACGCGCCCATGCTCGAGCCGGTGCGGGAGAGTTACCGCACGGGCAAGTCCCTCGAGTGGAGGAAGGTGAACGACCTTCCCGACTTCGCCTACTTCAACCACTCCGCGCACGTGAACAAGGGTGTGGGCTGCACCACGTGCCACGGCCAGATCGGCGAAATGCCGCTCGTCTACCAGGCGCAGTCGCTCCAGATGCAGTGGTGCCTGGAGTGCCACCTGAAGCCCGAGCAGTTCCTGCGGCCCAAGTCCGAAGTCAACGCCCCCGTCTGGAATCCTCCGGCGAATCAGCTTGAAGTGGGCGCGAAGCTGCGCGACCTCTATCAGGCGAAGCCGCGCGTTTCCTGCTCCACCTGCCACCGCTAGGCCACAAGAACGGAACCATGAGCGACGCTCACATCCCGATTTCGCAAGTGACGCGGGTCTCCAAGGGCGCCTCGGGCGCCAAGCCCAAGTTCTGGCGCAGCCTCGACGAGTTGACCGACTCCGAGGACATCAAGGTCTGGCTTCACCGCGAATTCCCCGAGAAGGCCTCCGAATTCACGGATCCCGAAGGACGCCGCCAGTTCCTGCAGCTCATGGGCGCCTCCGTGGCCCTCGCCGGTCTCTCCTCCGCCTGCACCCGGCAACCCGCGGAGGCGATCGTGCCCTACGCGAAGGCCCCCGAGCAGTTCATCCCGGGCAAGCCTGTCTATTTCGCGACCGTGCTGTCCACCGACGGCGCCGCCCAGGGCGTGCTGGTCGAGAGCCACATGGGCCGCCCCACCAAGATCGAGGGCAACCCCGATCACCCGGGGAGCCTCGGCTCCACCGACCACTTCGCCCAGGCCGAGATCCTCAACCTCTACGATCCGGACCGGTCCAAGAGCGTCACCTATCGCACCGAGACCCGCGTCTGGGCCGACTTCATCGCCTCCATCCGTCCCGTCCTCGAGGCGCAGAAGGCGCTCAAGGGTGAGGGCCTCCGCCTCCTCACCTCGACCGTCACCTCCCCCACCCTGGGCGCGCAGATCGCGGAGCTGCTGAAGCAGTACCCGATGGCGAAGTGGCACGTCCACGACCCCCTCGCGCGCCGGAACGCCATGGACGGCGCCCGCGCCGCGTTCGGCAAGCCCCTTCAGCCCGTCTACAATTTCGCCGAGGCCGACGTCATCATTTCGCTCGACGCCGACTTCCTCGGGCTCGGCGGCGACAAGGTCGCGAATGCCCGCGCCTTCGTCGCGCGCCGCGCGGCCGACGACCTGGCCGGGAAGGAAATGAACCGCCTGTACATGGCGGAGAGTTCGATCTCCCTGACCGGCGCTTCCGCCGATCACCGCATGGCCGTGCGCGCCGCCGAAGTCGAAGCCATCGCGCGCGAGCTGGCGGCCGAGCTGGGTCTTTCCGTCGAGAAGGGGGCCCTCCCCGCGTCGGAGATGGCGAAGTCCATCGTCGCGGCCATGATCAAGGACGCGAAGGCCCGCCCGGCGAAGACCCTGGTCATGGTGGGCGAGTCCCAGCCCGCCTTCGTCCATGCCCTCGGCTTCGCGATCAACGAGAAGCTCGGGAGCCTGGGCACGGCCCTCACCCTCACCGAGCCGGTGGAGGTGAATCCTCCCTCCGCCCTTAACTCCATCGAAGCCCTCTCCGCCGACATGGCCGCGGGCAAGGTCTCCGCCCTGTTCATCCTCGGCGGCAATCCGGTGGCGACGGCGCTGCCCGACAGCGGCTTCGCCGCGGCCCTGAAGGACCAGACCAAGGTGGCCCTCAAGGTGCGTCTCGGCCTTTTCGACGACGAGACCTCCGAGTTCTGCCACTGGCAGATCCCCGAGGCTCACGCGCTCGAGTGCTGGAGCGACGCCCGCGCCTTCGATGGCACCCTTTCCGTTCAGCAGCCCCTCATCGCTCCTCTCTACGACGGCAAGAGCGCGCACGAACTGGTTCAAACGCTCCTTGGCGATTCGACCACCAGCGGCTACGAGATCGTCCAGACCGCCTGGAAGGCGCGGGTCGGCGCGACCCTCTCCTTCGAGAAGAGCTGGCGCAAGATCGTTCACGACGGCCTCCTTCCCGCCTCCGCCTTTTCGGCGGTGGTCGCGAAGACCGTCCCCGGAACCTGGATGCAGACGAAGCCCGCGTCGAATCAGGGCGATCTCGATGTCGCGTTCCGGCTGGATCCCAACATCCTCGACGGCCGCTACGCCAACAACGGCTGGATGCAGGAGCTGCCCAAGCCCCTGACCAAGCTCACCTGGGACAACGCGGTCCTGGTTTCGCCGAAGACGGCGAAGCGTCTTTCCATCCCCGAGCCCGAAGGCACGGCGCGCGGCTCCTTCGTCGATCGCGTGAGCCTGAAAGTGGGTGGCGCCTCGGTTTCCATCCCCGCGTGGGTGGTCCCCGGTCATCCCGACGATACCGTCACCGTGTACCTGGGCGCGGGCCGCAAGCGCTCCGGCCGCGTGGGCCAGGGCGTGGGCGTCGATGTCCAGCCCCTGCGCACCGCGGCCTCGCCTTGGTCGCGCTCCGGCGGCTCGATCGTCAAGGAGAACGCCCGCTACGCCATGGGCTGCACCCAGGATCACTGGAAGATGGAGGACGCTTCCGAGCGCGGCCTCCTGCGCACCGGAACCTACGAGGAGTTCAAGGGCAAGCCCGACTTCGCCCAGCATGCGCTCGAGCAGAGCGTGCCCGTCTCCCTCTATCCCGACCATCCCTACAACGGCAACAAGTGGGGCATGTCGATCGACTTGTCCGCCTGCATCGGCTGCAACGCCTGCGTCACCGCCTGCCAGAGCGAGAACAACATCGCGGTGGTGGGCAAGGAACAGATCATGCGCGGCCGCGAGATGCAGTGGCTCCGCATCGACCGCTACTACGAGGGCGAGTCCGAAGCACCCGCGGTGCACCACCAGCCCGTTCCCTGCATGCAGTGCGAGAACGCGAGCTGCGAGGTGGTCTGCCCGGTCGCCGCCACCACCCACAGCGAAGAAGGCCTGAACGACATGGTCTACAACCGCTGCGTGGGCACGCGGTACTGCTCGAACAACTGCGCCTACAAGGTCCGCCGGTTCAATTTCTTCCTCTACTCCGACTGGGACACCGAGAGCCTCAAGCTCCAGAAGAACCCCGACGTCACGGTGCGAAGCCGCGGGGTCATGGAGAAGTGCACGTACTGCGTCCAGCGCGTGAACGAGGCCCGCATCAACTCCCGGAACGAGAACCGCGAGATCCGGGACGGCGAGATCAAGACCGCCTGCCAGCAGGTCTGCCCGACCCAGGCCATCGTGTTCGGCGACCTCAACAAGGCCGACTCCGCGGTCTCGAAGAGGAAGGCGAGCCCGCGCAACTACGTCCTCCTGCACGAGCTGAACACCCGCCCGCGCACCAGCTACCTCGCGTCGGTCCGGAATCCGAACCCCGAACTTCACACCGCGGCCCCCGCGGGTGCTTTGGCTGAGGCCCACCATGGATAGCGGCCACTCCGCGGCGGGAGCGTCCCCCGCCTCCGCCTCGACGATGGATCCGAAGTACCTCCCCCTGCCTCTCGTCGCCCCGGGTCATACCAACGACTCGCTGACCGAGAAGATCTCGCACATGACCATGGAGAAGGAGACGCCACGCGCGTGGTGGCTCACCTTCCTCATCGCCCTCGCCATGGCCGGCGGTCTCGGGGTCGCGATCCTGGGCCTGCTCTTCGTCGGTATCGGGCTGTGGGGCCCGAACACTCCCGTGGGCTGGGGGATGGACATCATCAACTTCGTCTGGTGGATCGGCATCGGCCACGCCGGCACCCTGATCTCCGCGATCCTGCTCCTGTTCAAGCAGAAGTGGCGCAACTCCATCAACCGCTTCGCCGAGGCCATGACTCTGGCGGCCGTGCTGTGCGCCCTCCAGTACCCGCTCTTCCACACCGGCCGTCCCTGGCTCGCTTTCTACTGGCTCCTGCCCTACCCGAACACCATGAGCCTGTGGCCGAACTTCCGCAGCCCGCTCATCTGGGACGTCTTCGCGGTCTCGACCTACGGAACGGTCTCCCTCCTCTTCTGGTACGTGGGCATGATCCCCGACCTCGGCACCCTGCGCGACCGCGCGAAGAACCCCATCGCGAAGATCCTCTACGGCATGGGGGCCATGGGCTGGCGCAACTCGGCGCGGCACTGGTCGAACTACGAGAAGGCCTACCTGCTCCTCGCCGGCCTCTCCACCCCCCTCGTGCTCTCCGTTCACACCGTGGTGAGCTTTGACTTCTCGGTCTCCCTGATTCCCGGCTGGCACGCCACCATCTTCCCGCCCTACTTCGTCGCGGGCGCGGTGTTCGCGGGCTTCGCCATGGTGTTGAACCTGGCCATTCCCACCCGCTGGCTGTACCGCCTCGAAGACGTGATCACCATGCGCCACATCGAGAACATGGCGAAGGTCATGCTCGCCACCGGCCTGATTGTCGCTTACGGGTACTTCATGGAGATCTTCATGGCCTGGTACTCGGGGAACTTCTACGAGTGGTACATGATGAAGAACCGCGCGGGAGGTCCCTACGGCTGGTCCTACTGGCTCCTGATCCTGTGCAACGTGGTCATTCCCAACACCCTGTGGTGGAAGAAGGCGCGCACCAACACCATCTGGCTCTTCATCGTCTCCCTCTTCGTGGGCGTCGGGATGTGGCTCGAGCGCTTCGTCATCATCGTGACCTCGCTCTACCGCGACTTCATGCCGTCGTCGTGGGGCTACTACAAGGCGACCGAATTCGACTGGATGTTCTTCATCGGAACCGGCGGCCTCTTCCTCACCCTGATGCTGCTCTTCGTGCGCTTCCTGCCCGCGATCCCCATGTCCGAAGTCAAGATGATCCTGCCCGGCGCCGAAGGGAGGGCCAAGCGATGAGCGACTCCGGCTACACCCCGTCCCGGCTGATCCACGACCTCAAGGAATTCGCCGCCTGGGCGCGCTCGCCTGAGCCCGCCGGCGTCTACGGCCTCATGGCCGAGTTCGCCACCCCGGACGACGTGGTCACGGCGGCGCGGGCGGTCCGCTCCGCGGGCTACCGGAAAGTCGACGGTTACTCCCCCTATCCCATGGAGTCGCTCATCCACGAGCTCGACCAGCATCACTCCTGGGTGCCGACCATCGTCCTTCTCGGCGGACTCTCCGGCTTCCTCGCGGGCTACGGCCTGGAGTACTGGTCGTCGGTCATCGCCTATCCCATGAACATCGGCGG
>DAORUA010000245.1:0-6025 GCA_035432945.1 Vicinamibacteria bacterium
GCGCATCGCCTGTTCCGCAACATCGCGAAGTCGATGACCGGCGTCTCCGCCACCACCGCGGGCAGCACCGTCATCATCGGGGTGATCGGGGTGCTGATGATCTGGCTGGGCGGCCAGGCCATCCTCGCGGGGCAGATGACGCTGGGAGACCTCATCATGTACATCTTCTTCATCGGCCTGGTGGCGGCGCCCCTGGTGTCGATCGCCTCCATCGGCACCCAGATCACCGAGGCCTTCGCCGGGCTCGACCGCATCCGCGAGATCCTCGACATGCCCACCGAGATCGACGAGGACCAGAACCGCGCGTCGATCGAGCGCCTCAAGGGCGACGTGGCCTTCGAGGATGTCTCCTTCGAGTACAACCCCGGCGTGCCCGTGCTCAATCACGTGTCGTTCACCGCGGCCGCGGGCACGACCACGGCACTCGTGGGCTCGAGCGGCTCGGGCAAGAGCACGCTCATCAGCCTGGTCATGGCCTTCAACCGCCCGAGCGCGGGCCGGATCCTCGTGGACGGGCGCGATCTCGCGGGGGTCCGTCTCGGCGAGTATCGAAGCCAGCTCGCCTCCGTCCTGCAGGAGAACTTCCTCTTCGACGGCACCATCGTGGAGAACGTCGGCTACGCGAAGCCGGGAGCGTCCCGCGAGGAGGTCATCGCGGCCTGCCGGGTCGCGCACTGCGACGAGTTCATCCAGGGCTTTCCCCAGGGCTACGACACCGTGGTGGGCGAACGCGGGATCAAGCTCTCGGGCGGCCAGCGCCAGCGCGTCTCGATCGCCAGGGCCATCCTCGCGAACCCGCGCGTCCTGATCCTCGACGAGGCCACCTCCAGCCTCGACAGCGAGAGCGAGGAGATGATCCAGGACGGACTCAGGAACCTGCGGGCGGGCCGGACCACCTTCGTGATCGCGCACCGGCTGTCGACCATCCGCAGTTCGGACCAGATCCTGGTGCTCGAAGGCGGCGTGATCGTGGAGCGCGGGACCCACGCGGAGCTGCTCGCGGCGAACGGCCGCTACCGGCAGCTCTACGACAAGCAGTACCGGTTCGAAGCGGACCGTTTCATCAACCCGGGCGAGGACTTCACGCCGGAGCCGGCGAAGGCCCCGCCGGTGCGGCCGGTGGGCGCCGCCCTGTAGGGAGTAAGCGAGCATGGGCGACAGCATTGCGACGGCCATGGCGCTCATCGACGATCGGCTGGAGGAACTCCACGCCTTGATGACCGACGAGGCGATCGATGTCGTGACCGGTCGCTACCTCGCATGGAAGAGCGCCGCCACCGCCACCCTCGCCGAGATCTTCGTCGAGTCCATGATCCGGCGCTTCGAACTGGCCCAGGGCGCAGCGGATCACGGGGATCATCACCGGCCGACTCCTCCGGTCTACCTGGACGGGGCGGCATCGCGCGCCGTCCTGATGGCGATGAAGAGAGACCTGGAGAAGGACCCGGCCGCCGTGCTCCGCCGGCCGCCCCGGCAAGCGGGGCCGGACCCTGCGCTCGCCGGCGTCCTGAAGATCGTCAATCTCCTGAAGCGCCGGCTGCCCAGGGCGTTCAGGGGGAAGCCGGAGACGGACCTTGACGTCCGGAACGGATTCGAAACGCTGCTCGCCGGCGCGGAGATCGCGTATGAACGCGCAGGCGAGTCGATCCCCGGCTCCGGCGACACCTGCGCGCCGGATTTCACGTTTCCGGACCTGCAGGCGGCGTTGGATTTGAGGCTGTGCGATCGGCCCGACCGCGAAGTGGAGATCGCGGCCGAGATCAACCGCGCGATTTCCGCCTGCCGCGCAAGGTACCGGCAGGTCGTCTTCGGGGTCTACGACCTCGGCTTCATCCGCGAGCCCGACCGATTCTGCGAAGCGTTCTCGGCGCACGAGGGCGTGTGGGTGAGGGTGATAAAGAGTTAGTCTTCCAGGGAAAAGTCACCGGAGGTAGGTCATGTTCGTTGTGCTCGGCATCCTGGGTTTGGCGCTGCTTCAGGAGAACGTTCGCGTCCTGGAGGATCCGAAGGTGAAGCAGCGGCTCCTGGAGGCGGATCAGCACTACCGCCTGGGCGTGGAGGCGATGCAGACCGAACGATTCGAGGATGCGGTCCTGGAATTCCGCCAAGCCGTAAAGCTCGATCCCAACTCCTTCCTCGCCTATTACAGCCTGGGCAAGACCTACATCTCGCTCAAGCGGTATGACGACTCGGTCCGGGCCTACCTCTCCTGCCGGGAGGCCTGGGACCGATCGGCGGCCGAAGGCGCGCAGCAGGGCTTCGACCAGGAGACGCGGCGCGAGGACCAGATTCGCGCGCTCCAGGACCGGATTCTCGAACTGGAGAGCCAGATGCGCACCGCCGTCTCCGACGCGG
The DNA here is from genome assembly GCA_035432945.1 of Vicinamibacteria bacterium. Classification (GTDB taxonomy): domain Bacteria; phylum Acidobacteriota; class Vicinamibacteria; order Fen-336; family JAGNNV01; genus JAGNNV01. Next base: position 2,356 of record DAORUA010000245.1, read on the forward strand.
AGCGGCGGACCATCCAGGGGCGCATCGACAACATCAAGTTGGGCATCAGCTCGATGGAACAGCTGCGGGGCAGCAATCTGGGGGGGGCCGAACCGCCTGCCGAGTTCGCGCTCGCCCTCGGCTCCGCGTATTTCCGCGCCGGCTCGCACGCGGAGGCCGAGAAGGCCTACCGCGAAGCGCTGAGGCTGCGCCCCAAGTATGGCGAGGCGCACAACAACCTGGCCGTGATCTGCCTGAACCGGGGCGACTACGAAGAGGCGTACACGCACGTGAAGGCCGCCCAGAAGGCGGGCTTCAAGGTCCATCCGCAACTGGTGAAAGACATCGAGACCGCGCGCCGCGACGCGCGCAAGTAGGAGAGCATCATGAATCCGAGAATGAGCAGTCTGGGAATCACCCTGGCCCTGGCCATCGCCGCGCTGCCGTCGGCCGCGCCGGCCGCGGGCGTGCCGGAGATCCCGTTCGAGAAGTTCGTCCTTCAAAACGGTCTCACCGTGATTGTCCACGAGGATCACAAGGCCCCCATCGTGGCCGTGAACGTCTGGTACCACGTGGGCTCCAAGAACGAGAAGCGCGGCAAGACCGGGTTCGCGCACCTGTTCGAGCACCTGATGTTCAACGGGACCGAGAACTACAACGACGACTACTTCAAGGCCCTCGAGAAGGTGGGCGCCACCGACCTGAACGGCACCACCAACAAGGACCGCACCAACTACTTCCAGAACGTCCCCACCTCCGCCTTCGACCTGGCCCTCTTCATGGAATCGGACCGCATGGGCCACCTGATGGGGGCGGTCAACCAGGCGAAGCTCGACGAGCAGCGCGGCGTGGTCCAGAACGAGAAGCGCCAGGGCGAGAACCAGCCCTACGGCCAGAGCTTCAACCTGATCTCCGAGAACACCTATCCCGCGGGGCACCCCTACTCCTGGTCGGTGATCGGCTCCATGGACGACCTCAACGCCGCCTCGATGGACGACGTGAAGGAGTGGTTCAAGAACTCCTACGGCCCGAACAACGCGGTGCTGGCCATCGCGGGCGACGTCACCGTGGCCGACGCGAAGGCGCGGGTGGAGAAGTACTTCGGCCACATCCCTCCCGGTCCGCCCATGGCGAAGCACGAGTCGTGGCCGGCGAAGATGACCGGCACGAAGCGTGGCGTCCTGCAGGATCGCGTCCCCCAGGCCCGGATCTCGATGGTGTGGAACTTCCCGGAGTGGGGTTCGCCGGAGGAGACGCTGCTCGACATCGCGAGCGACGTGTTGTCCGTCGGCAAGTCCTCGCGCCTCTACAAGCGGCTCGTCTACGACGACCAGATCGCCACCAGCGTCTCGGCTGGACTCAACACCGGCGAGATCGGCAGCCAGTTCATCGTGACCGCGACCGCCAAGCCCGGCGGCGACCTCGCGAGCGTCGAGAAGGCGCTGCGGGAGGAGATGGCGCGCTTCATCAAGGACGGCCCGACCCCCGATGAGCTGGATCGGGCCAAGGTGCAATACCGCGCCCAGTTCGTGCGCGGCATCGAGCGCATCGGCGGCTTCGGCGGCAAATCCGACATCCTGGCCACCAACGAGATCTACGGCGGCGACCCCGGCTTCTACAAGACCCGGCTGGCTCGCGAGGATGCGGCCACCGCCGAGGAAGTCAGGAAGGCCGCCGAGGCCTGGCTCTCGGACGGCGTGTATATCCTCGAGGTGCAGCCGTTCCCGAGGCTCGCGGCGGCCGGAAAGTCGGTGGACCGCTCCACCGTTCCCGCCATCGGCCAGCTCCCGACCGCCAAGCTCCCCGCGACCGAGCGGGGGAAGTTGTCGAACGGCCTGCAGCTCGTGGTGGCGCGCCGCGAGGGCGTCCCGGTGGTGAACTTCGACCTGCTCGTGGACGCGGGCTACGCCGCCGACGGCATAGCACCCGGGACGGCGAGCCTTGCCATGAACATGCTCGACGAGGGCACCGCGAAGCGGAACGCGCTGGAGTTGAGCGACGAGCTGGACCGCCTGGGCGCGACGCTTTCGACCGGGGCCAGCCTCGATACCTGCCGGGTTTCTCTTTCCGCCCTCAAGGACAAGCTCGAGCCGTCGCTCGCGCTGATGGCCGACGTGGTGCTGAACCCGGGCTTCCCGGCGGCCGACGTCGACCGCCTCAAGAAGCAGCAGCTCGCGGGCATCCAGCGCGAGAAGGTGACACCCAACCTGGTCGGCCTGCGCGTGATGCCGGCCCTGCTCTACGGCGCCGGTCACCCCTACGCCGCGCCCTTCACCGGCTCCGGCAACGAGGCCTCGGTCTCGACCCTCACCCGGGACCAGCTCGCGGCCTTCCACCGCACCTGGTTCAAGCCCAACAACGCCACCCTGATCGTGGTCGGCGCCACCTCTCTCGCCGAGATCCAGCCGAAGCTCGAAGCCCTCTTCGCGGGCTGGAAGCCGGGTGAGGTCCCGAAGAAGGTCCTGGCCACGGTTCCCGCGAAGGCGAAGAGCGAGGTCTACATCATCGACCGGCCCGGCTCGCAGCAGTCGCTGATCCTCGCCGGCCTCCTGGCCCCTCCGAAGAATAACCCCGACGAAATCGCGCTCGGCCTGATGCAGGAGGCGCTCGGCGGCTCGTTCACCTCGCGCATCAACATGAACCTGCGCGAGGACAAGCACTGGTCCTACGGCGCGCAGATGGCGCTGCCCGACGCCAAGGGCCAGCGGCCCTACTTCGTGATGGCGCCCGTGCAGTCGGACAAGACGAAGGAGTCGGTCGCCGAGGTGGCGAAGGAGCTGCAGGCGATCGTCTCGGACAAGCCGGTCACCGCGGCCGAGCTGGAAAAGGCCCAGGGCAACGAGACCCTGACCCTGCCCGGCCGCTGGGAGACGAACCGCGCGGTGGCGGCGAGCCTCGCCCAGATCACCCAGTTCGGGCTGCCCGTCGACTACTTCGACACCTTCCCCACCCGGGTTCGCGCGCAGCAGCTTCCCGGAGTGCAGGCGATCGCCAAGCGGATCGTGACTCCCGACCGCGTGGTCTACGTCGTGGTCGGGGACCGCGAGAAGATCGAGGCGGGCGTGCGCTCGCTCAACCTGGGCGAGCTCAAGCTGATCGACGCCGACGGCAAGCCGGCGGCGCCAACGCCGCCTGCGAAATAGCAGCGCCCCGGCTTCTCGGGACGGGGCGCGAAGCGGCTCACACGGCGCTCGGGCCCCGGACGATTCGCGCCGGCAGGAAGATGACAGCCTTCACGAAGGCGAGGACGCCGCCCACCGCGATGCCGAGCAGCCGGAAGGGCAGGAGAAGGAGCCAGACGACGGGGTACAGCACCAGGGCGAGAAACGCGAGCGGCCAGCAAAGGACCAGCAGGATCAACCACAGCAGGAACTTGGCCACGGTGCACCTCCGTTACGATGAGCGCGATCGACGACGAGCCCGCCCCTATGAAGAGTGTACGTCGGGCGGGCCGAAGGGGTTCCGTCGATTCCCTGCGGGCATCCTTAGCCCCGCCCGGTGCCGGTCTCGGCGATGGTCCTCTTCCCGGTCCGATCCCCTTACCCTACGAGGATCCCCGCGATGGTGCCGGTGAGCGCGGTGGCCAAAGCGCCGGCGATCATGGCTTTCAAACCCACGCGAGCGAGGTCGGAACGGCGGTCCGGGGCGATGCCGCTGATGCCGCCGATCTGAATGCCGATGGAGGAGAAGT
>DAORUA010000246.1:0-5997 GCA_035432945.1 Vicinamibacteria bacterium
ATGTGTGGGCTCCTGTGTGCAAGTCTACACAGAAGGCTGCACGTGCCCCACGGCCGGGGGGCGCTCCGTCACAAGCGAGAAACACCCGCCGTCATTGCGAGGAGCCCTTCGAGAAGGAGGGCGACGAAGCAATCCCACAGCGGAGAGTGCTCGTGGCCCAAGGCCACTCTTCGCGCCCGGCCGGTGGCACCAGCGCGCTTCAGCCACGCAGGGCGCTTGCGAGATCCCTCCAATCCGGATTCGACCGCTCGACCAGGCGGACCTTGTCCGCTCGTGAGCCGCCCTTGAGCTGCTTCTCCCGGGCTATAGCAGCCCACATCGTGGGGAGGCGCTCGTAATACACGAGCCTGGTGACGTTGTAGCGGTCCGAGAAGCTCTCGGGGCTGAGGTGCCGGATATGGACTCGCATGCGATTGGCGAGGTTCGAGGTGACGCCGATGTAGAGCACGCGGTTCGATTTGTTGGCGAGGATGTAGACGGCGGGGTGCATGCGCGCGATTGTCCGTGGCGCTGGTGTCGTTTCGGGTCCCGGCGGTTGCTTCGTCGCCGGCCCGTGAGATTGCTTCGGGCCGCTCCAGGAACGAGTGCGGCCCTCGCAATGACGGCGGGGGGCAAACGGCAGCGGCGGACGGCACCGGCTGGACGGCGGACCTACGGTGGACGGCAGCGCGGCGCTGATAGGCTTCCGCTTCGGATGCTTACGGATCCTGGATACAAGTTTTGTCCCAAGTGTGGGGCTCCGCTTGGGCGGCGGCGGTTGAAGGAGTTCGAGCCGGAGCGGCTGGTTTGCACGCGGTGCCTGTACGTGATGTATCTGAACCCGAAGGTGGCGGCGGGGGCGGTGGTGGAGCATCAGGGCGGCATCGTGCTGCTGCGGCGCGAGATCGATCCGCGGGCCGGGTTCTGGGTTCATCCCGGGGGCTTCGTGGATCGCGGTGAGACTCTGGAGCAGGCGGCGATCCGTGAGACCCGCGAGGAGGTCGGCCTCGACGTCGAGATCCAGGGCCTGCTGGGCGCGTTCTCGTTCCATGACAGCGAGGTGGTGGTGGTGACCTACGCGGCCCGCGCGATCTCGGGAGAGCCCACGGTGGGCGACGAGAGCCTCGAGGTTCGCACCTTCGATCCGCAGCGGCTTCCCTGGGACGAGCTGGCCTTTCCGAGCACCCGTCTCGCGCTCAAGGAGTACCTGCGGACCATGGACGCGCGGCGGCCGCTCACTCCCGACCGCGCGCCCACGGTGGAGATCTCCCGGGCGCTCGTGACCTCCGCGCTTCGCAGCCTCGAAGACGCGCACCACTCCGCCTCGCCCCGGGTCGACCTCGCCTCCGAGCCGGGCCGGCTTGAAGTCCTTCTCGATGCACGGACCGCCGCCTTCAGGGCGAAGGACGTGCGCACGGCCTCCCTCGTCTATCCGCAGCTCATCGAAGTCCTTCGGGAGGGGCGCCGCTTCAGGGAAGCGCTCGAGGTCGCCGAGGAGGGCCTCGCCCTCACCCACGATCCCCTCATCGCGCGCCTGGCCGATGAGGTCGCCGACGAGCTGGCCGAGGCCGAGAAGGAACGCTGCTGATTCGGCGCGGCGCCGCGCCACCGCGTAAACTCCCGCACCCTATGAAATTGACCAAGACTCATTTCGGCCTGATCTCCGCCTTCGCCCTCGCGGGGATGCTCACCGCCTGCGCATCCGACTCGTCGACCTCGCCGTCCAACGGAACGCTCGGCGTCGAGGAGCTCGTGACCGGCACCGGCGCCACCGCGGTGAGCGGCGACACCGTCACCGTCACCTACGTCGGCACCTTCACGAACGGCACGCAGTTCGATGCCGGCACGTTTTCCTTCCGCCTCGGCGCGAACCAGGTGATCGCGGGCTTCGACCAGGGCATCACGGGGATGCGCGTGGGCGGGAAGCGCCGCCTCACCATTCCCCCGAACCTCGGTTACGGAAGCCAGGCGAACGGTTCCATCCCCGGGAACTCCACCCTGAAGTTCGACGTCACGCTCAACTCGATCGCCGGGAAGTAGGGCCCCGCCCGGGAGGCGGTGGTCCCTTTAGAGTAGGTGTTCTTGCACGACCTAATCGTCTGGATCCAGGACGTCGCGGTCCCGAAGCTCGGATGGTTCGGGATGTTCCTGGTGGCGGTCGCCGATTCATCGTTCCTGTCCCTGCCCGAGGTGAACGATCTTCTGATCGTCACCGGAGCGGCCAAGACGCCGGGAATCGCGTGGGAGTTCGTCCTCGCCACCGCCCTGGGCTCGGTGGTGGGGTGTCTTCTCCTCTACGAGGTCGGCCGGAGGGGGGGCGAGAAGCTCGCCACGCGGTTCATTTCGGCGCCGAAGCTCCTCAAGGCCGAGATGCTCCTGGCCCGCTACGGGGCCTTCGCCATCGCCATCCCCGCCCTGTCTCCGCCGCCCATGCCGTTCAAGGGCTTCGTGCTCGCCGCCGGTATCTTCGCCATGCCCCGCGTGCAGTTCATGGCCACGGTGTTCTTCGCGCGCGGCCTGCGCTATGTGATCTGGGCGCTGCTCGGGGCCACCTATGGCGACGAAGCCATCGGCTGGGTCAAGAACCTCGACGTCTGGGTGGCGAACCACCTCCTTCTCGTCGCTTCATTCCTCGTCCTCTTCACGGCCGCCTTCGTGCTCTGGTGGCGCAGCCACCACGTACCGCACCCGGAAACGCCCCCGCCGTCGGAGGGCTGAGCGGCCGGCGGGGTGCGGGGGTTGGGTGCTGCTGGGTTGGGTGCTGCTGGGTTGGTAGTGGTGGGACGGGGTTGCTTCGTGGCCCAAGGCCAGGCGTCGCGCTGGCCAAGGCCAGCGCTCGCGCTCGCACTGCGAAACGGACTGGCTCCTCGCAATGACGAGCCAACAGCCTTCCGTTGTGCGGGCTTGGTAGTGGGTGGCTTGGCGGCACATAATGGTTTATTCCGTTGGGTGTTCAAGATATTGACTGAGGTGATGGCATGAGCCGTTCTGTTCGAGCGACACTCGCGAGCGTGGTGCTGGTCGGCGTCTCCGCCCTGGCCGGGGGCATGTTCGGCGGCAACGCGCAGGCCGCGGCCGACACCCGCGACGTCCACCTGAAGCGCTACTCGGAGATCCTCGCCGCCATCGAGTCGAACTACGTCGAGCCCATCGATCCCGGCAAGCCCGTGGCTTCGTCCATCCGCGAGATGCTGCGCACTCTCGATCCGCACTCGAGCTTCTTCGAGGTGAAGGAGTTCTCGACCCTGCAGGAGCGCCAGAAGGGCTCGTACTTCGGCCTCGGCATCACCATCGTCACCATCGACGGCCGGATCACCGTGGTCTCGCCCTTCGAAGGCTCGCCCGCGCACCGCCTGGGCATCCGTGCCGGCGACATCATCGTGGGCATCGAGAACGAGGACGCCCGCGGCATGGACATCGACGCGGTGGTGAAGCGCCTGCGCGGCCCCAAGGGCTCGCAGGTCCGGGTGAAGCTGGAGCGCGCGGGCTACGCCCAGCCCCTCGACTTCACCGTGGTCCGCGACGAGATCCCGATTCACGCCGTGCCGTACTCGTTCATGGTCAGCAAGGACGTGGGCTACATCCGCCTCGTCGACTTCAACGAGACCACGGCCTGCCGCCCGAGCGAGCCCGCGGGCTGCGAACGCGATCTGGAAAAGGCGCTGCGCACTTTGAAGGAACAGGGAGCCACCTCCTACGTCCTCGACATCCGCGACAACCCGGGCGGCCTCCTCGACATGGCCTTCTCGGTCTCGAACCTCTTCTTGAAGAAGGGCCAGATGGTCGTCTACACCAAGGGCCGCTACAAGCGCGACGAATCGAGCTACATCACCGAGACCGATTCGCCCTGGTCGTCGATGCCCCTCGTGGTCATGACCTCGCGGCATTCGGCTTCCGCGTCGGAGATCGTGGCCGGCGCCATCCAGGATCACGACCGCGGCCTCATCGTGGGCGAGCGCACCTTCGGCAAGGGCCTGGTTCAGACCATCTGGCCGCTGCGCAGCGTGCGGGGCTACGCGCTCTCTCTCACTACCGCGCGCTACTACACGCCCTCGGGCCGGTCGATCCAGCGCGAGTACGGCGGCAACACCGCGCTCGAGGACTACCAGGCGCCCAAGGAGCGGGTGGGCTGCGATGTCGACGGCGTCGATCCGCGTCTCACCGACGCCGGCCGGCGCGTGTTCGGCGGCGACGGTGTCGCTCCCGACACCTGCATCGAGCCGGGGAAGACGGGTGCGGTGGTCGCGAGTCTCCAGTCGAAGCAGGCCTTCGTGAACTTCGCCCGGCATTTCGAATCGGCCGAGGTGGCGGCGCAGACCGCGGTCGAGGGCGCGGGGTCGCGCGCGAACGTGGGCAACGACAAGGTGACGCTCATCCGCAAGGACTTCAAGGTGACGCCGCAGGTGATCGAGGAGTTCGCGGAGCACCTGAAGGACGAGAAGATCGCGTTCGACCCGAAGGAGTTCGAGGCGAGCCGCGACGAGATCGCCGCGGAGATCCTCGAGGAGACCATGCGCCAGGTCTTCGGTGAGGGCGCGGCGCGCCAGCGCCTCTTCGCCCTCGACCCCCAGCTCAAGAAGGCGATCGACAGCATCCCGGCCGCCCGTCTGCTCCTCAAGGACCCCCAGCGCTACATCTCCGAAACCGCGACGAAGCGAGCGGCGGCGAGGTGACGGCGAGCGGCAGCGAGCCGTCATCCCGGCGAAAGCCGGGATCCACTTCCACCTACCAAGCCTGAAAACGAGGTACCGTCCCCCTCATGCTGCGGGACGCGAGCGGCCAGCCGGCCGAGCAGGCGAATGTCGGGGATCGCGCCCCCCGTCTCCTCGCCTGCGCGGTCTGCCGGCGCGTCATCGCGTCGAGCGCGGATCGAACCGAGATGAGCGGCTCCCACGAGCACGCGTTCGTCAACCCTGACGGTCAGCGCTTCCGGATCGGCTGCTTCTCGCACGCCACGGGTCTGCTCCGCGTCGGCCCTTCCACCCTCGAGTACACGTGGTTCGCGGGCTACACGTGGCAGAGCGAGATCTGCGCGGGCTGCCGCGTCTTCCTGGGCTGGCTCTACCGCCGGGGCGACCACCGGTTCCACGGCCTCATTTTCGACAGCCTGATCGAAGTCGACGGCAACTGAATGCGCCGGCAGCTTCGTCTCCTCGCGGCGCTCCTGGCCACGATCCTGGCCGTGGCCTGCGGCTCGAATCCAACCTCGCCCTCGCCGTCCGGCGGTCCTTCGGCCGGTCTTCCCTCCGTGCCCGTGATGGGAAGCGCGCGGCTCAGCGCCTCCCAGCTCGTGGCCTGGTTCACCCGAAGGCAGCCCCAGCCCGCGGGCATCTATGGCGCCACGGAGCCGGTGGAGGCTCTGGCCGCCTACTTCATCGACGAGGGCGCCCGCGAGGGAGTCGCCGGCGATGTCGCGTTCGTCCAGAGCATCATCGAGACGGGCTGGTTCCGGTTCAGCGGTTCGGTGCCCGGGTGGAAGAACAACTTCGCGGGCATCGGGGCGGTAGACGGAAGCCCGGGCGACGCCGCGTCCTTCCCGGATGCCCGCACCGGGGTGCGCGCGCAGATCCAGCACCTGCGCGCCTACGCCGACCCGAGTGCCACTTCCTGCACCATTCCGCCCCTCCATGCCCCCTGCGTCGATCCGCGCTTCGCGCTGGTGACGCCCAAGGGCAGGGCCCCGCTGTGGAACCAGTTTGGGGGCGGGGTGTGGGCGAGTTCCTCGACCTATGGCAGCGACATCGTCGCGCGGTATCAGGAGGCCCTGGCCTTCAACGGTCTCTCGTTCTAGACGCCCCCGAAGTGAGCCGAAAGCCGTTGCGGGTTTCGGCCCAAAGAAGGTATCCTTCGCGTCCCTCGCAGGGGTTCGTCCTCCCCTGATGTCGTCTGAAGCGGCCAATCGTCGGCCGCGGATGGTTCAAGCCGGAGTGGTGGAATTGGCAGACACGCACGTTTGAGGGGCGTGTGGCGCAAGCCGTGCGGGTTCAAGTCCCGCCTCCGGCACCATTCAGCAGCGGG
>DAORUA010000247.1:0-5980 GCA_035432945.1 Vicinamibacteria bacterium
ATCGATGGGGCAGGTCGCGTGCCGGCAGGGCGAGCACTCCGCGACGCCCTGCACGAACCCGGCGCGCGTCCCGACCGGATGGGTCTCGTCGGGATTGGTCGGACCGAAGACGCCGACGGTGGGAACGCCGACCGCGGCGCCGATGTGCATGGCTCCCGAATCGTTCGCCACCAGGCCATCGAGGCAGGAGACGAGGCCCACGAACGCGCGCAGGTCCGTCCGGCCGCAGAGATCCTTCGAGGCCGACTTCATGGCCAGGGCCACCGCCCTCGCGGCGGAGGCGTCCGCGGCCGACCCGAGCAGCACGGCCTGCGCCCCGAGTTCGACGCTCAGGCGATCAGCGGCGGCCGCGAACCTCTCGGGGGGCCATTGCTTGGCCGTGCCCTTAGCGGCCCCCGGGGCTATGCCGAAGAAGCGGCCCGAACCGAGGAGGGCCTTGCCCGCATCCTTCCAGGCTTGTGGGGGTGCGATGGACGTGTCGAGGGCGTCGCTCGTGGGAAGGCCCATGGCGGCAAGCATCGCCCGATAGTAATGCACCTGGGAGCGTCCACGAACGCTTCCGGGGACCGGTACGCCCCGGGTCAGAAGCAGGCCGCGCCCCTCAGTCGCGTAGCCCCAGCGTTGCGGGATCCCGGCGATCACCGGGGCGAGCGCGGTGCCGATGGAATTGGTCAGGAGAATGGCCAGATCGAACCGTCCGCGCAGGGCGGTGATCTCTTCCCGCAGCCCCTTCCCTTCCAGAACCGCGTCGACTTCGGGCACGGCTTCATAGAGCGGCGCGACCGACGGCCGGGCCAGCACGCTGAGGCGCGCCTGCGGGAACGCCCGCCGGACGTCCCGCACCGCGGGCAGGGACAGCACCACGTCGCCCAGCCAGTTGGGGGCGCGGATGACAACCCGCGACGGAACGAAACCGCTCATGAAGCCACGCTCTCGCTCGCCGGCCCCGGGCCCGGCAGGGTCTTCTTCGTGTGCCATCGCCGATGCATCCACAGCCACTGGTCGGGATTCGCGCGGATCCACGCCTCCGTGGTGTTCATCATGGCCTGGGTCAGGGCAAGCACTCCCGCGTCCCCGGTTCCAAAGCCCTTCGGGTCGATGGGCGGGTCATAGATCACGCGATAGGAGAAGTCCGGCATCATCACCGCGCGGCACGGCAGCACCAGCGCGCCGGTCTTGATCGCCAGCTTCGCCGCGAAGGGCGTGGTGCACGCGGGGCGCCCGAAGAAGTCGACGAAGATGCCCTCCTTCTCCTGGACGTTCTGATCCACCACGAAGGCCACGCCCTGCGCCGCCTTCAGCCGGCGCATGGACCGGATCATGGCGTGTTCCTTTTCGATCACCTCGTTCCCGGCGCTCTCGCGCAGGGCCGTCATCGCGCGATCGAGGGTGGGGTTGTCGAGGGGCCGGGCCACCACGCCGATCGAACCGAAATGCCTGGCGTGGACGATGCCGTGGGTCTCCCAGTTTCCGAAGTGTCCGGTGATGAGAACGACGCCATTCGGGGACCGGTGGGCCGCCTCGGCGTGCTCGCGGCCTTCGATGGTGGCGAGGGCATCCACGACACGGGCGCCCCGGGCCAGGATCCTCACCAGGTCGAACATCACGCCGCCGAAGTGGATCCAGACGCCGCGAGCGGTGCGATCCACGCGCTCTTCCGTCCATTCCGGAAAACTCCGGCGGAGGTTGTCTTTCGCGATGTCCAGGTGCCTTCGATCGAGGGTCGCGACCAGCGCGCCGAGCCCGCGTCCGATGCGCAGGAAGAGGGAGCGCGGCATCACGCGGGCCAGGCCCTTGAATGCGCCCAGGGCCAGGGCCTCCACCGCGAAGCGGATCCGTCGCCCCATCAAAGCCCCGCCTTGATGCGGGCCAGGATCACGCGGTCGATGCGCTTGAGGACCACGGAAAGCCGCTCGATATCGAGGCGCGCCGACAGCACGAGAAGGGGCAGGGAAAGGGGCCAGGCGGCGATGCGGACCGCGTCCTTGGCCGTGGTCACCACTGCCGAGGCGCCCGCCCTTTCCGCGGCTTCGGCCACATCCTTGAGCTCGCCCTCGGTGAAGGAGTGATGATCGCGGAAGAACCTCCGGCCCACGACCGCGACGCCGCGGGCCTCCACGTCCTTCACCAGGCGCTCGGGCCAACCGATGCCGCAGAAGACGAAGGCGCGGGCGGGCGGATCCACCTCGACCCCCGTGCCTTCGAGGGGAAAGAAACCGAAATCCGCGCGGGCGAGGGAGAAGACGTCGTTCGGGCGCCTCGCCCGCAGTTTCGCGACCCGGGGACCATCGGTCTCCCGGTCGGTGAAGATGAGGTCCGCGAACCGCAGCGCCCGGGGAGACTCCCGGAGCATCCCCGCGGGCATGACCCGGGCCGCGAGATCGCCCTCGGTCACGCACACGATGTCGAGATCGCGGAACAACCGGCGGTGCTGGAACCCGGAATCCACGAGGACGATCCGTTTGCCGAAGCGTTGCTCGAGGAGCCGGCCCGCCGCGACCTTGTCCCGTCCCACCACGATAGGGCAGCCCGGGAGCTCGTGGGCGAGGAGAAGCGCCTCATCGCCCACGCTGGCCACGGTCTCGAGCGGACGCTCTCCGTCGGAGACGACCCGCGGCTTCGGATCCGCCCCAAGGTAGCCGTGGCCAAGGACGCCGACCTTCGGACCGCGGGAGGAGAGAGCATGGGCCAGCTCGATGACCGTGGGCGTCTTCATCGAACCGCCCAGGGCGAGGCCGCCCACGCTGATGACGGGCGAGCGAAGCCGTTCCGACTTCAGCAGGCCGCTCGCGTAGGCCCTACGGCGAAGAGAGGCCCCGAAACCGTAAATCCACCCCAGCGGGGCCAGAATCGAGAGCGCCTGTCGCAATGGGCCTCAATGGATGAGCGCAGACAGGCCATCGACGGTTCGCCCCAGAGCACCTCGATTGGGTTCGATCAAAGCCCGCCCCTTCCCGCCGACTTCGTCGCGCCGCGCCTTGTCGGTCACGAACGAAACGATTTCGCGCGCGAGTTCCGCGGCGTCCTTCACGAAGACGAGCGCACCCTCGCGATGGAACTCGTTCGCGATCTCCTGGAAGTTCTGGACGTTCGGACCGGTGAGGACGGGCACCCCGCTCGCCGAAACCTCGAGGACGTTGTGGCCGCCCTGCGGGACCAGGGAGCCGCCCACGAAGCCCACGGTGGCGAGCGAGTAGACGGAGGCGAGTTCCCCGAGGGTGTCGAGCAGGAGGACATCCCCCGCCTTCCACTGGCCGGGCTCGAGGTCGGTTCGCCTCACGCAACGGAGGCCCGCGGCCTCCACGATGGCGAGCGCGTCGGAGAAACGGTCGGGATGCCGGGGGGCCAGGACGAGACCGAGATTCGGCACCTTCTCGCGGGCGATCTGAAGGGCCTTGAGGACGATCTCCTCCTCACCGGGGACGGTGCTGCCCGCCACCACGATGGGCCGGGCCGGATCGGAGAGGATGATCCGCGCGAGGCGCTCCTTGGGCCGGGCGGTGTCGAGGGCGTCGAACTTGAGGTTGCCGGTGACCTTCACGCGGGCCTCCGGAGCGCCCATGGTCCGGATGCGCTCGGCGTGCGGTTCGGCCTGCATGAAGAAGGCGTCGACTTTCGACAGGGTGCCCTTCAGGAGGCCGCGGATCTGGCGGTACCGGGGATAGGACCTCGGGGAGATCCGCCCGTTCACCAGGGCGATCTTCGTGCCGCGCGCATGGGCTTCATGGATGAGATTCGGCCACAGCTCGGTCTCGACGATGACCAGGAGATCGGGCTGCAGGGTCTCGAGGACCTTGCGCACCGGGGAGGGGAAGTCGAAGGGCGCGTAGAACAGGCCGTCGATGCCGTGGACGCGCTGGCGAGCCACCGCGTTCCCCGCGACGGTGGAGGTGGAGAGGAAGATGCGGTGTTTCGGAAAGCGCTTCTTGAGCGGCTCCACGAGAATGCGGGAGGCGAGGACTTCGCCCACCGACACCGCGTGGATCCAGATCGAGCGATCCCCATCCACATTGAGATAGACGGGCAGGGCGCCGAAACGCTCCTTGAAATTCGCGGTGTATCGGTTGGTGCCCCGGCCTCGCCAGAGGAAGAAGGGCGCGGCGAAGGCAAACCCGAGGCCCAGGAAGAAGGTGTAGATGGAGAGCATTTGGCTGGACGGCCAGCAGGGCCGCGCCGCGAACTATAGTCGTGGTAATAAGTTCTTCGAAGTGAGCGGGTTTGGTTTCTTCCCTATGGAGCATTAGCGACGTTGTCCCAGGCCATGCCCCAGACCCGGGGCGCGTCCCCGGTCATCGCCTTCATCGGGCGGGTGATCTACCGGCTCCTCGGCTGGAAGTGCGTGGGAGAGAGGCCGGCCTTCAGGAAGTACGTGATCATCGCCGCGCCCCACACCTCCAACTGGGACGGCTTCTTCCTGATCGGCGCCGCCTCCATGCTCGATCTGAACTTCTCCTTCTTCGGAAAGCACTCCCTTTTCAAGGGCCCGCTCGGCTGGTTCCTCAGGAGCCGGGGCGGAATCCCCCTCGACCGGAGCCGGAACCAGAGCTTCGTGAGCCAGGCCGTCTCCTGGTTCGACCGGCTCGACACCTTCGCCATCGGGGTGGCGCCCGAGGGCACGCGTTATCTGACCACCGGCTGGAAGACCGGCTTCTACTACATCGCTCTCCAGGCCCGGGTGCCGATCGTCCTCGGGTACATCGACTACGCGAAGAAGGAGGGAGGAATCCTCCCCGAGGTCCTGATCCCGACCGGGGACATCGACAAGGATTTCGAGACCCTCCGGCGTCTGTATGGACCGCTCGTAGCCAAACACCCCCAATGGAAGGGGCCGATCGTTCCTCTCCGCCGGGACAGGGATGATTCACGATCCCCGGGTGCGGGCGATGAGGGGTAACCGAATCCCGGGAAACGACATCTGAGCGGGAAGAGAACGCGTAGAAGGAGAAACACATCATGGGCGGCGCCGCGATTCGCCGGGCTTCGAGCCTGGCTCTCAAACTGCTTGGCTATCTGGATTGGGTTCCGGGTCTCCTGACCCGCCTGGTCGTGGGCTTCGCCTTCTACGACTCGGGAAGTGGAAAGTTGAACAACCCCGAGAACACCGTGAACTTCTTCACCGATCTCGGCATCCCGTTTCCGGAACTGAACGCAGCCTTCGTCTCGCGTCTCGAGTACTACGGGGGAATCCTCCTGCTCCTCGGCGTCGCGACCCGGATCGTGGCCCCGCTCCTCTCCTCGACCATGATCGTGGCCCTCCTGACCGCCGACCGCGGGACCTTCATGGACGCGCTGCTGCGCCGCTCGGAGGTGGGTCTCTCCGACGTGGCTCCCTTCGTGCTCGGAGTCCTCCTCTCCTGGCTGGTGATCCGGGGCGCCGGCGCCCTCAGCGTGGACGCGCTGCTGAAGCGGGCCGTGGACAAGGGATCCGGTCCGGCCAAGGAGTGACGCGGTGGCCCGCGGGCCTCGACACTAGAATCGGCCCGTGGGGCCCGCGACCACCGCCGAACACGAGCGTCTTCGCCGCGAGCTTTCGGCGGGCGAGGACTGGCGTCTCTTCGGCCCTTATCTGGCCGAGCGGCAATGGGGCACGGTGCGCGAGGACTACTCCGCGGACGGGGCCTGCTGGGATTACTTTCCCCACGACCATGCGAGATCGCGCGCCTACCGCTGGGGCGAAGACGGCCTGCTCGGCTTTTCCGATCGCGAGGCGCGGTTGTGTTTCGGTCTCGCCCTGTGGAACGGACGTGATCCCATCCTGAAGGAGCGGCTCTTCGGTCTGGCCGCCCCCGAAGGAAACCACGGCGAAGACGTCAAGGAGCTCTACTACTACCTCGACTCGACGCCCACCCACTCGTACTTCAAGGCCCTCTACAAGTACCCGCTCTGGGCCTATCCCTATGAATGGCTGGTGCGGGAAGGGCGCTCGCGCGACATCGTCGAACCGGAGTTCGAGATCGAGGACACCGGCCTGTTCGACCGC
>DAORUA010000248.1:0-5904 GCA_035432945.1 Vicinamibacteria bacterium
AGCAACCCGCTCACGATCCCCGCGATCTCGTCGCGCAGGTCCTCGGGCGCCTTGTCGAAGCTGATCGAGGGGGCTTCGAGTGACTGGAGGACGTTGAGTTGAACTCCCGCGGACGAACCAGGCGTGAAGATCACCGCATCGCGCTTCGCCTTCAGGTCCTTGATATCGGCCGGTCCGAGGCCCCAGTCGGCCAGTCCCTTCGTCCAGGCCGCCGCGGCCTCCGCCGCGACCGCGGCCGGGGTCTTCCCCTCCCGGCGCGCCGCATCCCGATCCACCCAGGGCTCGAACGAGGCGGGCGAAAGGTCCTCGAAGAGAAGCAGCAGGTTTCCGAGGTCGCCCTTGGGGTCGATGGCAATGACGGGAACGCCCTGGCGCAGGACCTCCTCGATCATCGCGATGGCGAGGCCCGTCTTGCCCGAGCCGGTCATGCCCACGATCAGGCCGTGAGTCAGCAGATCCGTGGGATTGAGGTCGATCCGGGGGCCGGGCGTATCGCCCGAGACCGGTGCTTCCTTGCCGAGAAAGAGTCCTTGGGCCATGATGCGAGTATATGAGGCGCTCCCCGTGGTCCGAATGAATCATTGACCACGTCCGGAGGCCCTCCTACTCTGACCCCATGCTCGACCTATTGACCTACGGGCGGGCCGATGAACTTCGTTTTCGCGGCCTGAAGAACATGGTAGGCAACACGCCGCTCATCGCCATCCACCTGCTCTATCGCGGCGAGCGGCGGACGATCTACGCCAAGGCCGAGAACCTGAATCTCACCGGCTCGATCAAGGACCGGATGGCCCTGCACATCCTGCGAAAGGCCGCGCACGGCGGCATCCTCAAGCCGGGCGCTTACATCGCCGAAGCCACCAGCGGCAACACCGGCATCTCCTTCTCCGCGGTCGGCCGCGCCCTCGGCCACCCGGTCCGCATCTTCATGCCCGATTGGATGAGCCAGGAACGGAAAGACCTGCTCCGGAGCTTCGGCTCGGAGATCCAGCTCGTGAGCCGCGAGGAAGGCGGTTTCCTCGGAAGCATCGCCCTCGCCGAGGCCTTCGCCAAGGCGACGCCGGGCGCGTTCCTGCCCCGCCAGTTCTCGAACGACGAGAACGCGCAGGCGCACTACGAGAGCACCGGTCCCGAGATCTGGTGGCAGCTCGATTCGCGCAACCTGGTCCCCGAGGCGTTCGTTGCGGGGGTCGGCACCGGGGGCACGGTCATGGGGGTCGGCCGGTTCCTGCGCATCCGAAACCAGCACATCAAAGTCCACCCCCTGGAGCCCGCGAACTCGCCAACCCTCACCACCGGGCACAAGGTCGGGAAGCACCGCATCCAGGGCGTCTCGGACGAGTTCGTGCCGCCCATTCTCCACCTCAAGGAACTGGACGAGGTGATTGCGGTCGACGACGGCGACGCCATCCTGATGGCTCAAAAGCTCGCATGCAGCCTCGGCCTGGGGGTAGGGATCAGCTCCGGGGCGAACGTCCTCGGCGCTCTCGAGGCCCAGAACCGGCTTCACAAGGACGCGGTGGTGGTCACCATCCTTCCCGACAGCAACAAGAAGTACCTGAGCACGGACCTTCTGCGCGAAGAGCCGGTCAAGCCGGGGTTCCTGACCCCCGACGTCGAACTGGTGAGCGCGGAGGCCATCCGCCGCGTCTGCATCACCTGCTGAGGGCCTGGGCCCCTCTTTCAGTTCCCGGGGCGGTTCTCGGTGCGATGGAAGTGGACGCCCATCGCCAGGATCGCCAGCACGACCACGAGCAGCAGCCAGCGCTCGCGCCAGTCCGGCTCCAGAAGAGGCATGATGAGCAGTCCCGCAGCGATGACGCTCGCGAAGACTGCCGCGTGCCGGAGTCGCCTTCCCATGGGTCAAGATTACGCCCGTCCCGGCGAAATGCAGCCCCCGAAATCGCCGTCCTGCCTCCCCGAGGTGGCAGAATCAGCCGATAAGAGGATTCTTGAAAGAAACGCTCACCAGGTGGTCCATCGCCCTGCGCGGGGGAAAGCCGCGGGATCTGAACACGATCCTGCAGTTCGCGATCGAGACCCCGGGCCGCTCAGCCCCGGAGCAGATGGACTGGCTGAGATCTCTCGTCCGCTATCTCCGCGGAGAGCGCGGTTACCGGTTCACGCCCGAGGCGCGGACCCACCTGCTGCTGCAGCGGCTCAATCAGCACCCCGACTGGGCGCAGGCCGCGGGAACGGTGATCACCCAGGTCCTCGCGCGCGGCTCGGCTCTCCGGATCTTCTGCGAAGCGGGCCTGCCCTCCTCGGCCTCGTTCGCCCAGGAGCTCCTCGGCCGTCTCGTCCGATCCGTCCTGCCTCCGGTCCTCGCCGAAGGGTCGCTGTCGGGCGCGCTCCAGCAGGTCTTCGCCCATCGCGGAGACGATGTCTGGCTCGAGAGGATCCCCGCCGGGGAGCGGGAAGGCCTGCTCGCCTGGCTTCAGGCCTCGATCCCCGAAGCCCGCCGCGCCGGTCTGGTCCAGGAAATGGCCGAGGCCATCTGGCTGCTCGCCAACCGCACCACCTCGATCGCGCTGCGCGACGAGGTGTCGGTTCGATCCCCCGGCGCGGGGCCGCTCGCCTCTCATCCCATGGTCCTGCTCGAGGATCGGGCCCGTGAACTCGCGGCTTCGGTGGCCGCGGGCGGCCGGCCCGACCTCGACACGTTGCTGAGCGCGACCACGGCGGCAAGGACCTTCCTGGACGGCGTTTTGTCGCAGGTGGAGGCGAGAGGGGTCAGCGTCGATCTCGTCTTCCAGATCGAGCGCGCGAACGCCTACATCGAACGCATGGACCGGCTGGCCCGCGTGGTCGCGGTGGTGCGCGATCCGGAGGCCTCGGCTTCGAGTCAGACGGAGGCGGTCTGGGGGCTTCTCACCGAACTCGTCCGCGGCGAACTCGACGATCGGCGGCCGGGACGGGTCCTCACCCAGAGCGCGCACCTGATCGCGCGCAAGACCGTCGAGCGCGCGGGCGAAACCGGAGAGGAGGGCATCGCCCGATCCAATCACGAACTCCGGCACATCCTCGGCTCCGCGATTGGCGGTGGGGTGTTCGTCGCGGTTACCGCGCTCATCAAGTACCTTCAGCCCAAGGGCCTGCCCCCCTTCTTCGAGGCGCTCTACGGCGCCTTGAACTACGGCGGCAGCTTCACCGCGATGCACTTCATGCATCTGAAGCTCGCGACCAAGATGCCGGCCATGACCGCATCGGCGCTCTCGAGCCGGCTCTCCCCGACCCCGTCACCCGGGGCCGATCGCGAATTCGTGGCCACCGCCACCGCGATCCTGAGAACGCAGATCGCGGCGGTCGCCGGCAATCTGCTTGGCGTGATTCCGGCGGCGCTCCTCCTCGATGCCCTCATCGCCCTGACCGGGGGCGGCCACTTTCTCACCGCGGAGAAAGCGGGCCACGTGGTCGAATCGGTGAGCCCCTGGGCCTCCCTCACCATTCCCTTCGCCATGTTCACCGGGGTGATCCTGTGGATCGGGGGCTGGGTATCGAGCT
This sequence comes from Vicinamibacteria bacterium, assembly GCA_035432945.1. GTDB lineage: Bacteria > Acidobacteriota > Vicinamibacteria > Fen-336 > JAGNNV01 > JAGNNV01. Next base: position 3,505 of record DAORUA010000248.1, read on the forward strand.
GGATCGACAACGCGTTCGTCTTCTACGACGTGGCCGGCGCCCTCAAGTCCCAGGGCGGCCTGCGCGTGCGGTTCGGAGAGAAGCGCGTGCACGCGGCGGCCGACTTCCTCGCCCACAACGTGGGAGGTGTCGCCGCCGCCCTGGTGCTCGGCTTCGGTCTCGCGTTCGCGCCCGAGATCGGGCGGTTCTTCGGCATGCCGCTCGAAGTCCGCCACGTGACTCTGGTGACGGGCAGCCTCGCCCTCGCGGTGGCAGCGCTCGGCTTCGCCCCCGTGGAGCCGGACGCGTGGGCGGCCATGCTCGCCGGAGTGACGGTCATCGGGGTGTGCAACCTGGGCGTGAGCTTCGCCCTGGCGTTCGGAACCGCGGTTCGCGCCCGCCGCATTCCGGCCGCGCGGGGCTTCGCGCTCCTCGGCCAGACCGCGACCTCCATCCTGCGGCGGCCGCTGAGCCTGGTGCGCGTCTCCCCGTCGGAGGCCGCCCATGGTTGAGGCCCGCGCCAGGGGGTCCACCCCCCGCGTGGTCATCCTGGGCGGCGGCTTCGCCGGCCTCTACGCGGCGCGCGTCCTCGACGACGCCGCAGTGGCGGTGACCCTCGTCGACCGCAAGAACCATCACCTGTTTCAGCCCATGCTCTATCAGGTGGCCACCGCGGCGCTCAACCCCGCGGACATCGCGGCCCCGATCCGGAGCATCCTGTCCGGGCAGAGGAACTGCCGGGTGCTCCTCGCGGAGGCGAAGCGCGTCGATCTCGAAGCCTCGGCGGTCATTACCGACGCCCAGCCGATCCCCTTCGATTACCTGATCGTCGCCACCGGCGCGAGCCACTCCTACTTCGGGCACGACGACTGGGCCGAGAAGGCGCCGGGACTCAAGACCATCGAGGATGCCCTCGACATCCGCCGTCGGGTGTTTCTCGCGTACGAAAGCGCGGAGCGGGAGATCGACCCGGAAAAGCGACGGGCCTTCATGACCTTCGTGGTCATCGGGGCCGGGCCCACCGGTGTTGAAATGGCCGGGGCTCTCGCGGAGATCTCGCGGCGCACCCTCGCGCGGGACTTCCGGACCATCGATCCGCGGTCCGCGCGCATCATCCTGGTGGAGGGTGTTGACCGGGTGCTGCCTCCCTTTCCCGAGGATCTGTCCAGCGCAGCGCGCGCGCAGCTGGAGCGGCTCGGGGTGGAGGTCTGGACCGGAACCCGGGTGACGGGAATCGACGAGGCCGGCGTCACCCTGGGCGCGGATCGCATCGGCGCGCGGACCGTGATCTGGGCCGCGGGAGTCCAGGGTTCCGAAGTGGCCGGATCGCTGGGGGTCGAGCTCGACCGGGCGGGCAGGGTGCCCGTGAACCCCGACCTGTCCGTGCCCGGGGCGCCTCACGTCTTCGTGGCCGGGGATCTCGCGTCCATCCGGCAGGACGGCTCACCGGTGCCCGGGGTATGCCCCGCCGCCATGCAGGCAGGAAGGCATGCCGCCCGGAACGTGGCCGCCCTGAGCCGCGGCGGGAGCACCACCCCGTTCCGCTACGTGGACAAGGGATCGTTCGCGGTGATCGGCCGGGGCGCGGCGGTGGGCGACCTGTTCGGCTGGAAGATGTCGGGCCGGCTCGCCTGGTTCGCCTGGCTTGGCATCCACATCACCTTTCTCATCGGCTTCCGCAACCGGATCATCGTCCTGCTGGGCTGGGCGTACTCCTACCTGACCCACCGGAGAGGCGCGCGCCTCATCACCGGCAACTAGCGCGACCCCCTTCCCGGGCTACAGGCTCAAGGGGGCCGGCTGATAAAGTCCCGCGCGATGGATTCAATCGAAGCCGCCGTTCCCGCCAAGTCGAAGTACTACTGGAAGGCGGTGGGGCCGTTCAAGGAGATCCTCCACAAGACGGTGTCCAGCGAGCAGCTCGTGGCCCTGTCCGAGAAGAACCCGGCCATCCACCTGGCTTACGCGGCCCGGCAGTTCGGCATCGTCGCGGTCTGCGCGGTGATCCTCTACCGGGACCAGCCCTGGTGGATCGCCGCTCCCCTGATCGTGCTCCAGGGCTTCACCTTCTTCAACATGACGACCCTCCTTCACGAGGTCGTGCACAGCGCGGTGTTCAAGAAGACGAACCCGCCCGCCGAGCGCGTCCTCGGCCTCCTCTACGCGATCACCAGCGGGATCTCGGCCTCCCAGTTCACGCGCTGGCACCTGGACCATCACGACGGTCTCGGAACCAACGACGAGGACCCCAAGCGTCACTGGCTCTCGCCCAAGCGGAACGCGCGCTGGTTCAAGCTCCTCTACTGCACGCCCGCCCTGATGCCCATCTACTTCCGGGCCGCCGCCCAGGAGGTTAAGACGTATCCCGAGGCGCTGCGCCGGACCATCGCGCGCGAGCGCATGGCGACCATCGTGATCCAG
>DAORUA010000249.1:0-5897 GCA_035432945.1 Vicinamibacteria bacterium
TGATGCCGTGCACTTCGGGCGGGATCATCTTCTGGTCCGCGGTGAGTTCGATGTGGCCCGGCTCGATGTTGATCCCGAGCATCTGGGGCAGGTTCGGCCCATAGACGTCCGCGTCGATCACGCCGACGCGGGCGCCCTTCTGCGCGAGGGCGATGGCCAGGTTCACGGTGGTGGTGGACTTGCCGACGCCGCCCTTGCCCGCGCCGATGGCGACGATGTTGCGGATACCGGGGATGCCCTGCGAGGTCATGCCGCCGCGGGCCCGCACCTGCGCGGTCATGTTGACCGAAACCGAAGTGACTCCGGGCAAGGCGCTCACCAGGGCCTCGGCCTCCGCCTTCATCTGGTCTTTCACCGGGCAGGCCGGGGTGGTGAGTTCGATGGTGAAGCCCACCGCCCCGCCGTCGATCTTCACGTCCTTGATGAAGCCCAGGGTGACGATGTCCTTGTGGAGATCGGGGTCCTGGATGGACTTGAGGGTTTGCAGAATCGTCTCTTGAGTGAGGGCCATGTTTCCTTGGATTGCGGTGCGGCGTCTTTGGACCATTCCGGTCCTTCGTGAATTTCCGGGGCTAGCTCGAAGCCAGGGCCTCGTCGACCGCCTTCTGAAGACCTTCGAACTTGCCGGCGGGAGACCCGAGGACCTTCTTGACGATCTGGCCCTTCTTGCCGATCACGAACGTGGTGGGGAATCCCTGGTTGGCGTTGTAGTTCTTGAGCACTTCGTCCGCGCCCAGAAGCTGGGGGTAGGCGACCTTGGTCTTCTGCAGGAATTCCTGGATCTCGCTCGGCTCGCCCGAGTCGAAGACCACCCCCAGCATCTCGACGCCCCGCGACTTGTTCTTCGCGTAGAAGCTCGTGTACTCGGGGATCTCCTTGATGCAGGGCGCGCACCAGGTCGCCCAGAAGTCGACCACGACCACTTTGCCCTGGTACGAGGCGAGGGTGGTGTTGCCCCCCGCGAGGTTCGGCAGATCGAAAGGCGGCGCCTGGGTGTTCTGCTGAGTGGGAGGGGCGCCGCAAGCCACGCTGAGCGCGACCGCGGAAAGCGCGAGCATGGAACGAATGAAGGACATCCGAACATTATAACGACCGCCTCCTGCCGAGCCCTTGCCGGGGATCAGGGCGTATGGTTTCCACATGTCCGCGACCCGAACCTCGTTCCCCTCGCTCCTCGTCCTCGTGCTGCTCATCGCCTCGATCCCATCCCCGGCCCGCGCCGCCGCACCACCCCCGGTGGAGGACGCCCTGTTCGAGAAGCTGCGCGCGAGCCTCGCGGCCGTGGAAGGCCGGCTCGACGGCGTTCTCGGAGTCGCGGTCAAGGACCTCGGCACCGGCCGGGTCATCGAGATTCGCGGCGACGTCGTCTTCCCCCAGGCCTCGGCCATCAAGCTGGCCCTCGTCTACGAGCTCTACCAGCAGGCGGAAGCAGGGAAGATCGACCTCGGTTCCCTCCGGGTCCTGCCCAGGGCCCGGGTTGGCGGGAGCGGCGTCCTGCCGTACCTCTCGGAGAAGGCGCAGCTCACCGTGCGCGATCTGGCCATCCTGATGATGTCCCTCTCCGACAACGCCGCGACCAACATCCTGATCGACGAGGTGACCTTCGCGGCCGTGAACGCCCGCATGGACTCCCTGGGCCTGGGGAAGACCCGCTTCCGGCGGCGCATGATCGATCTCGAGGCGGCGCGGCGCGGCGAAGAGAACGTCTCGACTCCGCAGGAGATGCTGAGGCTGATCGAGGCGATCCGGAGGGCGGACGGGCTCTCGCCCTCCCGGGCCGACGACTTGAGAGCGGTGGTGGGCGTGCCGAAGTCCGCGGAGACCGCGTTTCGGAGCGGGCTGCCCGGCGGTCTCACCGTGCTCGACAAGGGCGGCTCCCTCGAAGGCGTGAGGACCGCGACCGGCCTGGTGGTGCTGAAGCACCGGCCCTACGCGGCCGCCATCATGACCACCGCGCTCGAGAACGAGCGGGATGGAGAGAACGCCATTCGCGAGATCTCGCGCCTGGTCTACGAGACCTTCGATCGCCTGGACCGCATGTCGCCGGAGGGCCGGCTGCTGGGGCGGTAGCCGACGCTCAGTTGACCCGCGGCGGCCGCGGCGCATCGACGACCCCGAAGAGCGGGACCCCGTCGACGCCCGGCATGGTGAACCCAAGCAGCCGGGCCACGGTGGGCGCGATGTCGACCTGACGCACCGAAGGGAGAGGCACTTTCGCCTTGATCCCCGCGCCCGCGGCGATGAGTCCGGTGAACATGCGCGGCTCCGCGGGAATGAAGCCGTGCGCGCCGCGCCGGGTGGTTCCCACCAGGAACTCGTTCTGTTCGAACCCATCCGAGAGGTAATAACCCTCGGCCGGTTCGATGAAGAAGAGCGCCCCGGGATAGGCGCCGCGTTCGTTCAGTTCCCCGCGTCCGACCACCCGGAAGAGCCCCTTGTATTTCGTCCGGGCCAGGTCGTCGAAGAGCGCTTCGACGCGGCTGGCCAGGGCCTTCGAGCCCGGCTCCTTCATGACCACGGCCATGCCATGAAGCACCGCCGACCACTCGGCGATCCTGCCCTTGTCGTCCGTCTTGAGAAGGCCCGCGTCGCGCAGGACCACGTTGGGCTGGAACAGGGCGTGGACGCGCGAGAAGCCGTGATCGCCGGTGATCACGAAAGCGGTGCGGCTGCGTAGTCCGGCCTCGTCCACCGCCTTGATGATTTCTCCGATGTGCGCGTCGACGCGCTCGTAGGCGGCGCGCGCCTCGGGCGACCCGGGGCCGCTCGCGTGCTGAGCGGAATCCGTCTCCATGAGATGCACCACCATCAGGTTCGGCTTCTCCGAGCGCACGATCCGGACCGCGGTGGCGGCCGCGAACCGGTCGCGCTTCACCGGGTCGAGGTTGTCGCGCTCTCCGAAGCCGCCGAGATCGCTCACCACCGCGTCCACCAGGCCCGGGGTGGAGTCGCGGCGGGCGCGCGCGAGCCAGGTCATGTCGGATGGCGCCTGGTTGCTCTCCGGGTAGATGACGTCCATCTGCGCGCCCACCGAAACCGGCCACGACACCCCCGCGGTCTTGAGACCGTTCTTCCTTGCCGCTTCCCAGACCGCGGGCGCCTTCATCGCGCTGTTCTCGTAGAACCACAATCGGGAACCGTTCAGGGGATCGAGGATCGTGTTGGTCACGATGCCGTGCTTCGCCGGGGAGACCGCGGTCACGATCGCGGTGTGCGATGGGTAGGTCATCGACGGGTAGGTCACCACCACGCCCTCCGCCGCGCTGCCGGACTCCTTGAGGGCGAGGAGATTGGGAATCTTCACGCCCTCGCGTTCCGGGTCGAGGTAGACCGCGGGCCGGAAGCCGTCGATGGAGATGAGGATCACGTGATCGGCCAGGCGCGGCGCGGGGGACGCGCCCTGGGCGGCGGTCCGCGCCGCCGCGGCGGCGAGCAGGGTGAGGAAGAGGGCGGCTTGCCTTCGGCGAAGGCGGACGAGGGTGGAGGCGAAGTTCATGGCGGTGCGGAGAATATCCGCAGCCGGGGTTGAAGAACGGGGCTAACATCGCGGCAATCGTCCTGGCCTCGATCAAGGACGCCTGACCGGTGCGGCGGCGGGCGCAGATCGCGACCGAGATAAGCGAGGATCAATGAGACTTTCGAACCCGATGGCGCGCGCGGCTCTTGCCGCCGCATTTCTTGGCGTGCTGCTCGTCCGGCCCGTCTTTTCCGACGACGGTCCGCCCAAGGAGCCGGAGAAGACCCAGGACGCGGAGAAGGAGGACGAAAGACCCGCGAAAGTCAGCTACAAGAACAATGCCGCGACCTTCGAATCAGACCGACTCGTGATCGCCCTCGCGAACCGGGTGCAGTTTCGCTTCACCGACGAGTTCCCCGACGACAGCGTTCGACTTTCGGGAACCGCAGCCGCGGGAGACAGCCGGGCCGCCTTCCGTGTGCGTCGCGCCAAGACCAGCCTCTCAGGGTGGTTCTGGCGCCCGGAGTTCAAGTTCGATCTGCAGTTGAGCTGGGCCGGGCCTGAAGCGGGAGCGAGCGCGCAGACCGCGCTGGAGGATGCGCTCATCACCTGGGATGTCTCCAAGAAGGAACAGTTCCAGATCACCTTCGGCCAGTTCAAGGTCCCTCTCGGCCGGCAGGAGATGACCTCTTCCTCGCGCATGCAATTCGCCGACCGCGACATCTTCTCGTTCGAGTTCACGCGTGGCCGCGATCTCGGCCTGGAGCTGAACGGCGTGGTGGCCAGGGACCGGCTGTCCTACATGGTCGGGGTGTTCAACGGCAACGCCGCCTCGCGCCTCGGGAACGACAACTCCAGGTTCCAGTACAACGCCCGGGTCATGTTCGAGCCCTGGGGCCACGTCGGCTACTCGGAGGGTGACTTCGAATCGAAGGACAAGCCGCTCTTCGCGGTGGCCGGCCAGTTCGAGCAGAACAATCAGGCCTACACCTCGAACGTCGGGGACAACCTGAAGACCACGATCTGGGGCGGGGACGTCGTCTTCAAGTACAAGGGGTTTTCGGTGTGGGCCGAATACCTCGCGCGCGACCGCAAGCCGCAGCCGGTGGGTTCGACCGATCCGTCCCAGGCGCCTTTCGAGACCCAGTCGTTCAATTCAAACGGATGGCACGGGCAGGCGGGCTACTTCCTGAAGCGCGATGTCCTGGAAATCGCCATGCGCTATGCGGCCTACGATCCCTCTGACCGGGTGAAGGACAACGATCGAAAGGAGGTCGGCGGCGCCTTGAGCTATTTCATAAACAGGCATTTCGTGAAGTTCCAGGCGGACTTCCGGCAACTCGAAAGTTCGGATGGCACGAAGGCCAAAGAACTGCGGATCCAGTCGCAGGTGATGTTCTGATGTCGCCCCATCGCGTTGTCATGTTCGGGGCGGCCGTCGGCCTGCTGGCCGGCGTGGTGGTTGCACAGGACGCCGCCGCCGACCTGGCGTGGCGGGCGCGGGTGGCGAGCATCACGAGCCGGATGGGCCACGAGACGGTGGACCTCGCCGCCCTGCAACTGCCGGACCCGCAGGTGCGGATGCGAGGAACCGCGCCCGGCCCCCCGTCCGCGCGGAGCTTTACCTTCGACTGGGCCAGCGACACGGTCAGCGTCCTGGTCTTCGCTGAAGCCCCGGGCGGCAGCCTGCAGATCAATCTGGAAACGGGAACGCCGGAGCGGCCGTTCACCGGCGGCGACGCCGCCGGCTTCGTCTTCCCCGGGGTGGACGACCCTGTCCCCCCCGGCAAGTACACTTTTGACCTCGTTGGCGGCGGCTCGGACGCGGCCTCGGTGAAATCGAAGTCGCGGCGCGGGTCGCAGCCGGGATCGGGTACCCTGGACCTCAATCTCTTCGTCCTGGAAGGCTGCGGGCTCACTGGCCAGCAACTGGGGGAGGCGCTTGCCGTTTTCGAGGACAGCTTCTCGGATGCGTCCATCCGTCTCGGAAAGATGACGGTGGTGACGGTCACGGGCGCTTCGGCCTTCCTGTCCCCGGGCAGTTACGAGGAAGCGGCGGCCATGGCCGGGTCCCTCTCGCAGCAGCTGACCGCGAGCCCTCCGAACGCGCTTGGCGCGAACCTGTTCTTCTTCAAGAAGCTTCCCGACCTTTACGGGTTCGCCCAGGGCATACCGGCCGCCCTCGGGATCCCGGGCACATCGTCGGGCGGCGTGGTCATCTCCGTGGACACCCACATCACCGACCACGGATTCGACTCCCACGAGCTTGGCCTGACCATCGCCCACGAGACCGGGCACAGCATGGGACTCTGGCACACCAGCGAGCGCGACGGCTCCCAGCACGACACCATCAACGACACGCCCACGTGCGCCGGCGGAAGCGAGTCGGCGTGCCCGGACGGCACCAACCTGATGTTCTGGTCGGGGCACTACCCCAACC
>DAORUA010000250.1:0-5878 GCA_035432945.1 Vicinamibacteria bacterium
GGCCGCTTCACCCTGGTCCGCACCAAGCGCCAGGGCCAGACCGAGATGAAGGAATGGCTGCTCATCAAGAAACCCGACGCCTGGGCCGGGCCGGAGGGGGCCCGGTACCTGACCCCGGAATCGATCTACTCCGGCCTCACTCTCGAGGAGATCCAGGAGGGGTCGAAGCGCGCGGCCTCGATCCGCGAGCGGCTGATGGCCCTCGGCGCTCCGCGTGGCCTCGTCCCCGCCTCACCCGACTTCATGCTCGCGGAAGACGCGGACAGAGCTTTCTCCGACCCGAACTTCATCTACGAGCTGAAGTACGACGGCTACCGGCTGCTCGTGGTGGTGGAGGACGGCCGGTGCGATCTCGTCTATCGCCGCGGCAGCAAGGCCACCGATCTGTATCCCGAGATCGCGCGCGCCGCCTCCCTGCTTCCCTTCTCCCGTCTGGTGCTCGACGGGGAGCTCGTCTGTCTCGATGACAACGCGCGTCCGAGTTTCTCGCGTCTCCAGCAGCGTTCGCAGCTTCGTCGTACCGCGGATGTGGCCGCGGCCGCGGTTCGCCTGCCCGCAACCTTGCAGGCCTTCGACATTCTCGGCTTCGAGGACTTCGACCTGCGCTCACTGCCTCTGGTCGAACGAAAGGCGATCCTTCGAGAGGTCCTGCCCAGGGCGGGCCCGCTGCGTTTCGTCGATCACATCCCCGCGGAGGGCATCCTCTTCTACCAGGAGGTCGAGCGCATGGGCCTCGAGGGGGTGATGGCGAAACGCGCCGATTCGAAATATCGGCCCGGGCGCAGCAACGACTGGCGAAAACTGAAGACCGACAAGGTCGCGGACTTCGTGGTCATCGGCATGACCGCGGCCGAGGGCTCGCGCACCGGCTTCGGGGCGCTTCATCTCGCGGCCTACACGCGGGTCCCCGCCGAAGGGGACGTTCGCCTGGCCGAACCGCGACTCATCTACGCGGGCCGCGTGGGCAGCGGCTTCACCGAGGATCAGCTCAAGACGTTTCAGGCCCTGCTCGAGAAAGATGTCGTGGCCGCGCCACCCTGCGCCATCGTCGACGAGCCGAAGGGAAGCACGTACGTTTCGCCCCGCCACGTGGTCGAGGTGCGTTTCAAATCATGGTCGGCGCAGAGCCTGCTCCGCCAGCCCGTGTTCCTGCGGTGGCGCGACGACAAGCCTCCGGAGGAATGTCTGCGCCCGGGCGAGGACGCAGGCGGGCCCGAGGAGAAACGGGAATCGGCGGAGGCGCCCAACGTCGTGGTGGACAAGACCGTCCGCTTCACCAATCTCACCAAGGTGTTCTGGCCGGTCTCGGAGGCGAACCCGGTCGCCTACACCAAGGGCGATCTGATCGACTACTACCGGAACGTGGCCCCGTGGTTCCTGCCCTATCTCGCCGACCGGCCGATCACGCTCACCCGCTACCCCGACGGCATCAACGGCAAGAGCTTCTTCCAGAAGGACGCCCCGCCCTTCATCCCCGGGTGGATGCGCACGGAGCGGTTGTGGAGCGAGGACACGGGCAAGGAGCTCGACCTCATCATCGGCGGCGACCGCTCCTCGGGCGACCTCGAGACGCTGCTGTTCATCGCGAACCTCGGCGCCATCGTCCTGCACGCGTGGAACGCGCGCGCCTCGGACCCGGCCCGGCCCGACTGGATCATCCTGGACCTCGATCCCAAGGAGGCGCCCTTCGAGCACGTCATCACCCTGGCCCAGGAAGCGAGGGCGCTGTGCGAGGAGATCAGCCTCCCCTGCTTCGCCAAGACCACGGGATCGTCGGGCCTGCACGTTCTCATCCCCACCGGGGGAGCGCTGACCCACGAACAGTGCAAGACCTTCGCGGAGGTCCTGGCCCGGGTGATCGTCACGCGCCGTGACACAATCGCCACCATCGTGCGCATTCCGGCCCACCGCGGCGGCAAGGTCTACATCGACTTCCTCCAGAACGGTCACGGGAAACTCCTGGTGGCGCCCTTCTCGGTCCGGCCGCTGCCCGGGGCACCCGTCTCGATGCCGCTCCTGTGGTCGGAAGTGCGCGAGGGTCTCACCCCACGGCAGTTCACCATCGCGAACGCCATTCCCCGCCTGCAGTCTCTCGAGCGCGACCCGCTCATCGGTGTGCTGAGCGAGAAGCCGGATCTCCTGGGCGCGCTTGGAAAACTGGGAGAGCGCCTTGGCTGATCCGCTCTTCTTCGTGGATGGCGCGTCCGTGGAGTCCGCACGAGCCGCGCACGCGCGCGGCGATCGCGTGATCGCCTTCTCCGACGAAACCTCGGGCCGGCTCGCAGCCGCCGCGATTCCTTTCTCGCGGTCGGTGGACGCCCTGGAGGACGATCCGGAGATGCCGCTGTATCGAGCGGCCGCGGACTGGACCCAGGAGTTTGGAACGAAGGCCGTGGATGCGAACGGTCAGACTCTGAAAGATGCCCTGCGCTACCGGGACACCACGCTGTGGTGGTGGGCGGAGCTCTATCTCCACCACAACACCGAAGCGGCGCGGCGGGTGCGTTTTCTCGAAACCGCGGCGCGGGTGATCGAGCGGTTCGGCGGCTCCTCGGTTCGAACCCACGGCCTGTCGACGGATGAGACTCTCCTCACCGAACGCCTGTGCGCCTCACGGAATCTCGGCTTCACCCGCGGAGAGACCGCGGCCGACCCCAGGCCGGGCGCGCGCTCCGCCATGACCTCGGGCCTGCTCGAAGCCAGCAAGCTCGTGGCCACCGCGGTCAAGGGCGCGGGCGGCCCGGACGAGCGCCTGGTGCCCGGATCGGTGGTCTTCGTCTCTCACGCCGCCTTCTGGAAGACTCGCATCGGCGCCGATGGCGGTGAAGAGTCCTACGAGCACTACTTCGACGCTCTCCTCTCCGGGGCGAAACGACGCGGCCTTCCCGTGGCCACACTCGGCGTGGGCCCGCAGAGCACGTTCCGGACGCGGACCGCGAGCGAGAAGTGGAAGGAGCGGCTCTCCGTCCAGAAGGACGAGCGCTACGTTCACATCAACCGATTCGTCACCCCGAAGGTGGCGGCGGCGGCGCTGAAAGCCTTCGGAAACGCTCTCGGGGTCCGCAACCGATTCCTGGGTGCTTCCTCCCTGCGCTCGGCCTTCTCCCATCGCGGCGTCGCCTTCGACGATCTCTCCCAGGAGGACCTTGGCCGCACGCTCCTGCACCAGGTTCCCTGGGCCGCCCGCTGCCTCCTCGAGTTCGACGCCGCGTTTCGCGAACTGGACCCGCGCCTCGTGTGCCTCTACGCGGAGAGTTCCGGCCTCGGGCGCGCGGCCATCGAATCCGCCCGCGCGCTCAAGGTCAGGACCCTGGGGGTGCAGCACGGGATCCTGTATCCGAATTACTACTCGTACGAGCGGACGGCCACGGACGTGGCTCTCGGCACGCCCATCGCCGACACCACCGCGATGTACGGCGCGGACGGGGTGCGGCTGCTCGAGACCGCGTTCCGATATCCCAAGGGCCGGGTGGTGGCGACGGGCTCGCCCCGCTACGACGCGCTTCGCGCCGAGATCGAGAGGGTCGACCGCGACCTTCGCCGCAAGAGTCTCGGGGTCGGCCCGAACGATTCTCTGATCGTTCTGGCCAGCCGGTACACCGGCATCCGGGACACCCACAAGGCCTCCGGACCCGCGTTCGCGGGCCTCCTGGACGCGGTCGGGCGCATCGAAGGCGCGCGGCTGATCGTGAAGCCTCACCCCGCCGAACCGGCCGACGCCTACGACAAGGACATCGCGGCCAGCGGCCTCAGCGAGCGAGTGCGCGTCATCGCAGACCGGTCGCTCACCGACATCCTTCCCGCCGCCGACCTGCTCGTGACCGTGGAGTCGCTCTCCGCCACCGAAGCCCTGGTGGCCAGGGTTCCGGTGGTGGTGCTGCGGCATCCCTCGAACCTGCGGGAGGTGGTGGCGAGCGGCGCGGCCGTCGGTGTCCCGGACGGCGTCGATCCGAAAGCCGCGATCGAGTCGCTTCTCTCCGACGAGTCCATTCGCGCGACCTGGCGAAAGTCGCGCGATGCCTTCCTGGACGATGTCGCCCACGGCGTCGATGGCCGCGCTCTCGATCGCCTGCTGGGCCTTGTCTCGACCATGGCGGGCCTCGGGCCGGACGCACCGCCCGTTCAGTAGCGCACGCTCGCTCCTGGAGCGGACGGCCTGACCCTGAAGGCGAGACTGATGCGCTCGCCCACCGGCGCTTCCGTCTTCGGAATCCCGTGGTCGTAATGAACCTGGGTGTCGTAGCTCATCACGAAGAGGCTCCCACGTTCGAGATCGGTATGGAACGCGCGCCGCGGCGGCTGCTTCGCACGGATGGTCATCCGCCGGGTGGCCCCAAGCGAAAGGAGTGCTATCGGCTGGCCTCGCTCGAGTTCGTGGAGGTGATCGTTGTGAGGGGCCACGCTGTCCTTCCCGGAGCGGTAGAGATTGAGCCCCACGCTCGTGAACGGGACCCGCAACGCGAGAAACACGCGCTCCGCGGCCGCGCGCAGACACGGGGGCAGAGATTCGTCCGGGGAGTCGAGCCGGTAACGCGCGGTGAGCCGGGGCACGTCGAGTTCGCGGTCGTACATGACGCGGCGCTCGGCCTTCCACTCCACGAGCCTGCGCAACTCGCGAAACCAGTGGTCGGCCTCGTACTCGGAAACGAATCCGGGCGTGTAGACGATCCGCCCGCGCGCGTCGTTGACGAGCACGGTTTCACACGGTTCAAAGAGGGAAAGCTGGGGCATTTCTTCGTTTGCCTTATTTTCGCCTAGCCTACTCCGAACCGGGCCTGGACGCCTTGCGACTGCTAGGCTTGCCTCGCCCCCATGAATCCCCCAACGATCCGGATCGGATCGCGCGAAGTCGGCCCCGCCCAGCCCTGTTTCGTTCTCGCCGAAGTCGCCTCCGCGCACGAGGGTTCGGCCGATCAGGCCCTCAAGATGCTCGACGCCGCCTTCCGCATGGGTGCTGACGGCATCAAGTTCCAGCTCTTCAAGGCCGACCGCCTGGTGGTCAATCGTCACCCCGGCCGGAAGGACTTCGAACAGATCGAACTCACGGACAAGGAGTGGCGGAAGGTCCTGGCCCAGGCCAAGGGATCCGGCCTCGCGCTCTTCGCGGAGTGCTTCGACGCGCCCTCCCTCGAACTCGCGGTCGAAGCGGGGGCGGACGCCTACAAGGTCCACACCACGGACATGGAGAACAAGGAGTTCATCCGCGCGGTGGTGGAGGTGGGCAAGCCCGTCTTCTTCGCCACCGGCGGCGTGCACGAGGACGCCCTCGCCGAAGCCCTCGCCATCGTGGGCGTTCGGGAACTCGGCCTGCTCTTCGGTTTCCAGACCTTTCCGACCCCGGTGGAGGAGATCCGTTTCCGCGAGCTCGAGAGCATGAAGTCGAGATACCGCGTCCCCGTGGGTTTTCTCGACCATACGGACGGGGGGACGCTCTTCGCGCTGATGGCTCCCGCCCTCGCGGTGACCTACGGCGCCGATCTCGTGGAGAAGCACTTCACCCTCGACCGGTCCAAGAAGGGCTTCGACTACCAGTCGTCCCTCAACCCCGAAGACTTCCACCGCATGGTCGAGATGATCCGCACCGCCGAGCTCGCGCGCGGCGAGGCGGGCCAGCCCATGTCCCAGGCCGCGGACGGGTACCACCGCAAGATGGCGCGCTTCATCGTGGCCAAGACCCTGATCGGCCGCGGCGACGTCATCACCGCGGAGAAGCTCGACTTCAAGCGCATCGACCCGAACAAGGATCCGGGGTTGTCGCCCCGGGACGTGAACCGCATCGTGGGCCGGCATGCCCGGCATCCCATCGAAGCCGACGCCACCATCCGCGAGGACATGCTCGATTGAGCCGGACCGTGTGCCTGGTGACCGCGCGCATGGC
>DAORUA010000251.1:0-5876 GCA_035432945.1 Vicinamibacteria bacterium
TCGACCGCCTGGCCCGGCAGGGCGCTTCGTTCCAGAACATGTTCGCGGTCACGCCCCTGTGCTCGCCGAGCCGGGCCAACATCCTGACCGGTCAGCAGACGCGCCACCACGGGATCCTCGATAACACCGACCGCAGCCCGCGGAGTCACGAGCTGCAGACCTTCGCCCGCAACCTCCACGACGGCGGTTACCGGACCGGCTTCATCGGCAAGTGGCACATGGGGAACGACCCGACGCCGCGGCCGGGTTTCGACACCTGGGTGGCGATGAAGGGCCAGGGCGAAGCCATCGACCCTCAGTTGTACGAAGACGGCCGCCTGGCGCGCGTGAACGGCTATGTCACGGACATCTTCACCGAACGGGCGCTCGACTTCATCGGCCAAAAGCGTACGGCCCCCTTCCTGTTGATGCTCTCCCACAAGGCCCTCCATCCGAACGTTGTTCAACAGGCGGACGGCACCGTCATCTCGATCGGCGAGGGCGGCTTCATTCCCGCCGATCGTCACAAGACCTTGTACGCGAAGGCGCTGCCGCCTCGACGGGCGAACTACGGCGTGTCGCCTCTGGACAAACCCGCGCTGGCCCGGCGCATCGAAGGCCTGGCCCCGCTTGGCCCAGCGACGGTGACCCCCGACGAGACCATCCGCGATCGCCTGCGCATGCTGGCGGCGGTCGACGAGGGCCTCGGACGGATCATGGAGGCGCTCGAGAAGCAGGGGGTTCTCGACCAGACCGTCATCATGCTGGTCGGCGACAACGGATATTTCTACGGCGAGCACGGCCTGAGCGAAGAGCGGCGCCTCGCCTACGAAGAGTCGATTCGCCTGCCCCTGCTGATACGGTATCCGCCGAAGGTGCGCGCCGGCCTGGCGCCCGCGGCCCAGGCCCTGACCATCGACATCGCGCCGACGATCCTGGACCTTGCCGCCGCCAGGCCCCTGCCCGGGATCGACGGGAGGTCCCTCGTTCACCTGTTCGGCGCCGGAGGAACACCTTCGGACTGGCGCCGCTCCTTCCTGATCGAGTACACGACCGACATCGTCTTCCCGCGCACCTTGAAGATGGGCTACGACGCGGTGCGGAACGAGCGCTACAAGTACATCCGGTACCGCGAACTCGAGGGCATGGACGAGCTCTACGATCTCCAGCAGGACCCCTTCGAACTCGAAAACCTGATGACCTCGAAGTCGTCGACCGACCTGAGGCGCCGCATGGAGGGCGAGCTCGAGGCGTTGCTCGCTTCGAAGCCGCCTCCAGGGAGGTGAGCCGCCCCACGAGTGTGCGCTCGGACACGCGCGGCCCTTCCGGGGTGAGAGTTGGCACATCGGCGCCGCCCGCGGTCGCGCTACACTTTTCGCGACGGGAGGGTTCATGTCCACACTCAAGACAGTCGCGGCGTTCGCCATCATTGGCGCGGTCCTGGTTTCCGGGGTGAAGTCCCAGCGGGACTTCGAGGTCGAGTCCGACCGTGCCGTGATTCCCATGATCGATCAGGGCGTACGGATGGCGGCCGCCGACTTCAACCCGCAGGTGGCTCTGGTGCCGCGCGAGCTCAGGGGCTTCAGCATGGGTTCCGTGCAGATCGTTCGCTCGAAGATCGGCGCGATGCTGCAGTCGGGCCTGGGCGGCGGTGACCGGAGCTACGACGTGTACGTGAGCTTCCGCGAGGACGGGGCCGACAAGTGCATGACCCTCGAGCTCAAATGGCGCGCCCAGGAGGGCGCATGGAGCGTGTCCCACCCCGGCGCCGACGATCGCTGCGAGCCGGCCTGGTAGGCCCGCGTCCGTTTCAGCGCGCCTCCACCCAGTAGCCGGTGCGGCCCCGGACCTTTCCCTTGCGGGAGGTGAGCTGGAGGTCGAGGGCGTGCCAGCCCGGGGTCGGATCGCTCTCCGGCGTGTAGCGCAGGACGTATCGGTCCTTCATCTGATCGATGATCTGGGAGAAGGCGGGGCCGATTCGATCCGGCGATTCCGCCTCGATCAGGGAACCGCCGGTGATGGCGGCGAGGCCGCGCAGCGTCTTCACATTGGCCGAGTCCGAAGCGCTTGAGAACCTCACGAAGCCGGACTGAAAGTTCTCTGAACGCGCCGCCACCACGTGGATGAGCGCGTTGGAGCGCTCGACCGCCTCCTTGATCTGCTTTTCGCCCAGCCAGCTCATGTTGTCCTCGCCGTCGCTGAAGAGGATCACCAGGGTGCGCAGGGCGGAACGGGGCATGAGCAGGGCGGTGAAGAGGGCATCGTAGACCGAGGTGGCGCCCCGAGGCTGAAGGGAGAGAATTCCGAAGTGCAACCGCGGTCGATCCGAGGTGAGCGGCACCCGCCAGGAGATTTCGTCCGAGAAGGACACCAGCGCGGCCTCGTCCTCGGGCCGGAGCCGGTCGACAAAAGCCTCTGCGGCCGAGCGCAGGCGCTCGATCTTCGCGCCCTGCATGCTGGTTGAGGTGTCGAAGACCAGGACCGCGCGGATGGGCAGAGACTCGGCGGGCAGCAGGTCGAAAGGCTGCGTCGCACCGTTGTCTTTCAGGATGAAATCGCGCGCGGTGAGCCCCGGTATCCTCGAGCCGTCATTCGTCACGAAAGCATCGATCAGCACCGACTCCACCTGGACCGCGAACACCGGAGGCTGCGCCGACGGTTCCGTCTGCGCTCCCGCGAGGCTCGCGCAAATGCCCAGGAGGCCCGCGATGGGAAGCGGTCTCATTTGACGCTCTCCACCCGGAGTTCCTCGAGGAGCGTCTCGGCCAGGCTGGTCGCGCCCATCAGATAGCTCCAGTAGGGGTCCACGGTTCGACGCGTGCCCGAACGTGCCAGAGCGGCGCCGAGGATCTCCCTTCCCTTCTCCGGTTCGCCGCGCCGCGAGTGCGCATGCGCGAGCGCCACCGCGCCGATCTGCGTATCCGGCCTCAGGGCGACGGCGGCTGCGTAGTGCTCGATCGCGCCTTCGAGGTCGCCGTCATCCTCCAGGCACTGCCCCAGGAACAGGTGGGCGAGGTAGAGGAGCGCCCCCTCCGACTCGCTCACCGCGCGTTTCAGGGACTCCAGCGCTTCGAGACCTCGTCCCAGCCGCCAGCCCACCCGGCCCGCGCGCAGCCGCGCCTCGGCAAGGCGGGGATTCGAAGCGAGGGCCTTTTCGAACTCCCCGAGGGCGCGTTTCAGTTCGTCCCTGGGCTTCACGTCCGGGTATCCCGAGTTCGAAAGGCGCCCGCGCGCGTCGCGCGCCATGCGCAGGTTCGGCTCCACGAAGCCGGTTACGCCGATGCTCTCGCTGGCCAGGCCGTCCGCCAGGTGCAGCATCGCATCCCGCGGAGCGAGCTTGAGGCCGGCCTCGGCCCAGTTCCGGCCGCTCAGGAAGCACAGAACGGAGCGCAGGTGGAGGGAGCTCGCCACCGCGAATCGCTTCGCAAACTCGCCGCCCCCAGGCTGCAGGGCGGCCGGCCCGAAGAGTTCTCCGCTCATGCGGCCATGCGCGCTCACCGCGCAGTCGGCGGCGCCGCTCTCCTGGATCCTGACCGCGCGATCCACCCGGTCGCGCTCGGCGTGCAGCAGGATGGCAGCCCGGAGCGGAAGGGCGTCGAAGCGCCGGCGTTCCTCGCATCCCGTGCACCGGCGCGCGACCTTCTCGAGGTCTTCGACGGACTTCTGTATCCGGCCGAGGTCACTCTCGGTCCAGGCGCCGATGTTCGCAAGCGCGATGCCCCGCTCTCCCTTCGCGTACAACGTCACCACGCCCCAGTACGCGCGTTCCTTCACCGTCACCATCTGCGCGGCCGACGCGTTCGCGAGGGCAAGGATGAAGAGGGCCGCGAGAGCCGGGGTACCCCGACGGAAGCTCAGGCCGGCGCCCATCGCCCGCTCATCGGCGCAGGTTAGCTCCATCACTTCGAGATCGCCTTGACCCTCCGAAGGGAACAGTAGCATCCTCGGATCCATGGAGAGCCTGGTCGGCGTGTTTCGCTGCTTCCTCCCTGTCCGTTACTGGCAGGAGATGCGGCGCGGCGCCTACCTGTCGATCCTTCTTACCGCGGCCCTCGGCGTGCGGATCGGTTACGCGGGTTTCTTCGAGCGGGCGAGCAAGGCCGGACAGGAGGGCGCGGCCCTCGCGTTGAAGCTGGGCGCCCCCGGCGGCGGGGTCAAGGGGATGGACCAGACCGAAGCGGTGGCCGCGGCCCTCATGGGAAACGCCCTGACCCCCCTCGCCTTCTTCCTCTTCACCCCGCTTGGCTGGCTCGCGGACTATCTCGTGATCTCCGCCGTGTTCCGCGGCTTCACCCTCGCCGTGGACAACCCCTGGGGCGACCCGCTGCTCACCCTCATCGACAACGCGGTGCGGGGCAAGCGCGCCGACACTCTCGCGAAACAGCAGGCAGCCGAGCGCGAGGTTGCCGAGGGTCCAGAAGTCCCCGACGTCATTCTTGAGTGCCGGAAGTTCGCGGGGAAGGAAGCGGATTTCGTGGTGGTGGCCAGCCGGCGCAAGGAAGGCTGGACGCTCCTCACCACCGTGGTCGCCGACTCCGTCCGCCTCCGGGTGGGCGATCCGCTGGAAAGGAACGTCAACGGGCTCCTCCGCACCTGCTATCCGCTGAAGGTCATTCGCGACCTGCAAGTCGACCGGAGGATCGTGCATTACGACTGGCCGAAGGAAGCGCCGCCGCTTCCCGACCTTTCGGCCGAATCAGAGGAGTAGGCGCGGGTTCAGGGCGTGGCCCTGGGCTGGTTCAGCTCGAGCCGAAGGAGGCGCGGCAGCGCGGTCCCGGCCTTCTCGCATCGCATCTCGATGGGATTGTCGCCGCGGAAGAGCAAGGCGGCGGAGACGTCCAGGGTCACGGTCACAGCCTGCGGCCCGACCAGGGCCTCGCCCACCTTGCGGCCGCCTGATTGGAAGGTGACCCACGCCGATTCGCGCGCATCCATGGTGACCCGGATCGAGAGACGCCGCGGTTCCAGAACCGGGACGAGCAGGGTGGCCGCGGTCTCGCGCATCTTGATGTCGTGGATCCCGTAGTGGGCGAGCGCGCCGAAGCCGTTCCGGAGAAAGAAACGCAGTTTCTGGAGTTCGCGCGGGGGAGAAACGCCCCAGGCGAACTTCCGCTCCGCCGGATCGAGAACCACGGTCTCTCCCCGATCCAGTTTTCGGGCCATCCGGAGCGTCTCGCGGGCGAAGCCGAGAACGTAGGGACCGTCCCGCGACGTCCTGAGATCGGCGCGGGAGTAGTGATCGAGGGAGAGGGGCGCCGCGAGGGCCGCGACGATCATGACCTGGGCCGCGGTTTGCAGCCAGGGCGAGGCGGGAAGATCGCGCGGGCGCCCATGCGCCGGATCCAGGTGAACGGCGAGTGCTGCCGCGAAGGGCACGACATAGATGAGCAGACGGCGCACATCGTCGAGGAAGAAGCTCGTGGCCGCACCCTCTCCGGTGTAGGCCGCGGCGAAGAGGGGCAGGGCCAGGAGAGGCAGGAGGGTGAGCGCATGCCGCAGCAGGTACTCGCGGGCCTCCTCGCGATACAAGGCGAGGACGGCGGCGACACTCAGGCCGCCGAGGAGGAACTGGGACGCGAAGACGCCGACACTCGATGCGATGGAGGCGAGAGCGGCGAGGTAGTCGCCTCCCCCCCCGGGGGCGCCCGGCTGGGGCGACCAGGTCCATCTCATGAGCAGGCCGACCCAAAGCGCGGGCGCGGCCATGCGGAGCGTCCGCAGAGCGGCCGTCTGGATGCCTTCCGCGCGACTCTTCAGGAAGATCAGGGGCAGAAGCAGGAGCCAGATCTCCTTGGACAGAGAAAGGAGGAGGAGGGTCAGGGCGATCACCCAGGCGCTCGCATTCGCTTCGATGGCGACGAGGGCCAGGAGGAGGAGCATCAGCGCGAACGGCTCCA
>DAORUA010000252.1:0-5841 GCA_035432945.1 Vicinamibacteria bacterium
CCGTCGATCTTCAGCAGGGCGGACAGGACCTCGGCGGGAACGTCCGCGTCCACCTCGATCAGCATGACCGCGCGGCCGCCCGGGGACTTGCGGCCCAGGTTCATCTGCGCGATGTTGACGCCGCTCTCTCCGAGCTTCGTGCCGATCCGGCCGACCACTCCCGGAGTGTCGTCGTTCTTGATGGCGAGCATGTGTCCATGAAGCACGGCGTCCACCGGGATGCCGTCGATCTCCACGAGCCTGAGCTGGCCCTCGCCGAACAGCGTTCCCGCCACCGCGAGTTCGGTCTCCGGGGTGGTGATCTTCACGCCCATCAAATTCGCATGGCGCGGGGTCGACGAGGACGCGGCCAGCGCCGTTTCCACGCCGCGCGCGTCGGCGCGCGACATCGCGTTCACGAACGTGATCTCTGAATCGGCGACCTTGAGCGCGCCCGCGACCGTGGCCTGCAGGATCGGCTGGGCCTGGAGATCCTTGAAGGTCCCGTAGAGGGTCACCTCCAGCTTCCGGACTTCCCCCGGCGCCACCTGGGCCAGGAGCGAACCGAGCCGCTCGCCGAGGTCGATCGCGGGCTTGATCTGGTCGTAGGCCTCGCCGGAGAGCTGGAAGAAGTTCACCGCCTGCTGGATCACGCCGTCCTTGAGGAAGTCGCGAACCTGGTACGCGATGTCGGTGCCCACGCGATCCTGCGCCTCGACGGTCTGCGCGCCGATGTGCGGGGTCGCGACCACCTTCGGGTGCTTCGCGATCTTCCAGTCGACCGGCGGCTCCTTGGCGTGGACGTCGAGGCCGCATCCCGCGACCCGGCCGCTTTCGAGCGCCGCGAAGAGCGCGTCCTCGTCGATCAACTCGCCGCGCGCCGCGTTGATGATGCGGACGCCCGGCTTGATCTTCGCGAAGGCCTCCTTGCCCAGCATGTGCCGGGTGTCCGGGGTCATCACGGTGTGGAGCGTGATGTAGTCGCAGCCCTGCAGGATCTGATCGAGCGTGACCGCCTTGACCCCCACCCGCTCCGCGACCTGGGCGGAGACGAAGGGATCGAAGGCCCACACCTCCATCCCGAAAGCCTTGCAGCGCGCCGCCACTTCGCGGCCGATGCGGCCGAAGCCGACGACGCCGATGCGCTTGCCCGAGATCTCCGCCCCGCCCGCGAAGGCCTTGCGGTCCCACGTCCCCGCCTTGAGCGACGCGTCCGCCGCCGCGATGTTCCGCGAGGTGGCGAGGATCAACGCCATGGTGAGTTCACAGGTCGACACCAGGTTGCCGCCCGGCGAGTTCATCACGAAGATGCCCGCTTTGGTCGCCGCCTCCACGTCCACGTTGTCGACGCCGACACCCGGACGGCCAATAACGCGCAGCTTCTTCGCCGCGGCCACGACTTCCGCGGTGAACTTCGTGCCGCTGCGGATGGTGACCGCGTCGTACTCGCCGATGATCTTCGCGAGCTCGGCGGGGGGCATGGCCTTCTTCGAATCGAGGGTCCAGCCCTCGGCGTCGAGGACGGCCTGACCCCGCTCGGTCATGCCTTCGAGAATCAGGAGTTTGTAGGTCATGGCGCCTCGGGCTCAGGCTCGCTTGAGGTATTCGGCGGTCGCGGCGGCGGTGCCGGCGCCCGGGGTGAACTTGTGGCCGACTTTGTGGAGCGCGATCTCGAGGGTGCCGATGAGGCCGAGGATGTCGGTCACGTCGTAGTAGCCGAGGTGGGCCACCCGCATGATCTGCCCCTTGAGCTTGCCCTGCCCGCCCGCGACTTCGCTCTTGAACTCGCCCTTGAGGATCTTCGTGATCTTGCCGATCTCGATCCCGGCCGGGGCCTTGAGCGCGGTGAGCGCATCGCCGTAGTCGTTGGGAGCGAGGAGCGGGAAGCCGAGCGAAAGAGCGGCGGCCCGGGTCATGGCGGCGAGGGTGCCCGCGTTCTTCACCAGGGCATCGACGCCGCCCGCGGCCTCGAGGTCCTTGAGCACGGCATCGAGCGCCACCACGAGAGAGATGGGCGGCGTCCAGGCCGACTCGAAGTTGACCTGGGTCTTCCGCTCGCGAAGCAGATCGAAGTAGAACTTCGGCGACTTCGTGGTCTGGATCCGCTGCCAGGCCTTGTCATTGACGCTCACGAAGGCCATGCCCGGGGGCAGGGCCAGGGCCTTCTGCGAGCCGACCACCACCACGTCGACGCCCCACTCTTCGGTGTGGAGCGGCATGGCGCCCATGCCGGAGATCGCATCGACCACGAGGATGACATCCGCGCGGCCCTTCACCACCGAGGCGATGGCCTGGATGTCGTGCTTCACCCCGGTCGACGACTCGTTGTGCTGCACGAACACGCCGCGGATCTTCGGATTGGCGTCGAGCGCCGCCTTCACCGCCTCGGGCTTCACCGCGGTGCCCCACTCGGCTTCGAGCACCTGGACGTCCATGCCGTGCGCCTTGCCGATGTTCGCCCAGCGCTCGCCGAAGTTGCCGGCCACCAGAGCGAGCATGGTGTCGCCGGTGGACAGGGTATTCACCAGGGCGGCCTCCATGCCGCCGCTGCCCGAGCAGGAGAGGATCAACACGTCCTGCGACGTCTTGAAGAAGCGCTGGAGTCCTTCCCGCGCGCCCTTGAAGATGGCGCGGAACTCATCGGTGCGGTGATGGGGGATGTTCTTTCCCATCGCCTGAAGGACGACCGGAGAGAGCGGAGTGGGGCCGGGAGTGAAGAGTCGGGTCTTGGCAATCATGGGAGAGGCATTCTCTCGCACTTGGGTCCCTGGCCCTTGGTTCATTTGATTCACAGAAAGCCCCTTCCGATGAGGCCCCATTTCCACGCCGAATAAGATCCGGGACCTTGACGTCCACTTCGAATCGAGCCTCGGGCGCCTCCGAGCCGGTCGGCGGAGCGGAGCGGCGCGCCCTGGTGATCCGGATCGGGGCGCTGGGCGACGTGCTCCTCACTCGGCGGCTGACCTATTCGCTCTCCCTCGCGGGCCTCCGGTCGACCCTCCTGGCCCCGGGACGTCACGCGTCGCTCCTGCTCGCGGACCCTTGGATCGACGCCGTCCTCGACTCGGAGAGTCCGCGATTCGCCGGCGCCTTCGCCGGATCGTGGCCGAAAGAGGCCGGGTTCGACGTGGCGGTGCTGATCTCGAATTCCCGCGACCTGGAGAAGGCGGCCGAGATCGCGGCGGGGAAGGTGATCCGGCTGTCGCCCGAACCCGGGCGCGACGACATGCCGATCGCCCGACAATGGGCGGACGCCGCGCGGGCGGTCTGCGCCCCGTTCACCGGCGCGCTCCCCCTGCTCGAGACCACGGCTCGGGAGGCCATCACCACGGGCGCCACCCTCATTCACCCGGGCAGCGGCTCGCGCGCCAAGAACTGGCCGCTCGAAAGATTCACCGAGCTGGGCCGGCGGCTCGAAGGGCTCGGCCATCGCGTGGCGTGGATCCGCGGTCCCGCCGAGGCTGACCTTCCCGCGGGGATCCCGCCCGATCGGGTGATCGATCGCCCCTCGCTCCGAGCCCTGGCCGCCACCCTGGCCCGGTCCAAGGTCTTCATCGGCAACGACTCCGGCGTCTCTCATCTTGCGGGCG
Organism: Vicinamibacteria bacterium; assembly: GCA_035432945.1. GTDB lineage: Bacteria > Acidobacteriota > Vicinamibacteria > Fen-336 > JAGNNV01 > JAGNNV01. Next base: position 3,570 of record DAORUA010000252.1, read on the forward strand.
CTACGGGCGCGCCCACTCTCGTCCTCTTCGGTCCAACCCGTGCTTCGGTGTGGACCCCGGACGGGCCCCGCGTGCACGTCGTGCCCGCCCGCCGGGGGCGGCTTGCCAGCATCCAGGTGGAGGATGTCGTCACCGCCGCGGATACGGTGGCGGGCTTCAGTTGAGCCTGGCTTGCTCTCAGGGGGCGGCGGGACTCTCCGTCAGGGGCGCGGGCAGCGGCCGGATCGGGGACATCTTCTCGGGGAACTTCGGCGTGATCCTGGCGTAGGCCTTCCGGAACAGTTCGAAGTCCGCCTCCATGTTTCCGGTCGGCTGGATGACATCGCCGGTGAAGCCGCCGGACTTCGTCTCGTAGTCGATGAACGCGCACGCGATGGGCACCTTCGCCTCCATGGCGATCCAATAGAAGCCCGTCTTCCAGCCCTCGGTGAGCCTGCGCGTGCCTTCGGGCGCCACGCCGAGGAGAAACTCATCGCTCGACCTGAACCATTCCGCCGCCTGCTGAACCGTGTTCTGCCGCTGCGAGCGGATCACGGGAACCGCGCCCAGGCCCTTGAGCAGCCAGCCGAGGGGACCCTTGAACATCGTGTGCTTGCCGAGAAAGCGCAGGTCGATGCCGAGGAGGGAAGCGCAGCCGAGCATCCAGAAGCCGTCCCAGTAGGAGGTATGCGGAGCGCAGATCATCACGTACTTCGGCGTGCCTGAGGGCGGCGCGCCGACCGCCCGCCAGCCCGTGATTCCGAAGATCAGTTTCGAGAGGCCGCGGATGAGCGCGGTCTGGATGAGGGGGTTCCGGGGCGGCGCCTTGGAGGACTTCGGCGAAGGCTCGGTGGTCATCAGGACGCTGCCACGGCCTTCGCGATCTGATCCAGGTGGCCCCGGTCGTGGCCGATCATGATCTCCACGATTCGCTCGATGGAGATCTCCCCGCGTTTGGGGTGCATTCCCGTCCGCTTCCACTGGCTCGCCGGCAGGGCGCGGAGGAGGCACACCGTGTCGGCGCGGAGCCGGGCCAACTCCTTGAGGGCGGCGGTGAGGTCCTGGGTGTTGTAGCTCTGCTTCGAGACCAGGGCTTCGAAGTCAAGGGTGTAGAAGGCGGGCCGGTCGGAGAAGGCGACCTTCACGATGCGATCCACCCACAGCTTCTCGACGTCGCGCAGGTGACAAACCACCTCCAGGGCGGACCATCTGTCGGGCGCGGGCTTGAGGCGAAGCACGCCGCCGTCGAGCTTCTTAGTGAGTTGCGCGACCCTCCCGGGGCCGGCCTCGATGGCCTCGAGAGCGGCGGCTCGCTTCTTGATGCCTTCGATCTGGCCGAGGTGAGCCTCGTCGTTGCCCATCGCGTGGCGGCGCAGAAGAGCATCCATCGAAAGGGGGCCGGCGGTTTCATGGGTCCCCGTCCGCTCCCATCGTTGACCCTTCACCGACTTCAGGAGCTTCAGACACTCTTTCCGAAGCTTGAGCCAGTCGCGCATCAGTTCGGACAGCTTCAGGCTGCGGTAATCATCGCGAATGGCGATCACGTCGCCATCCAGATCGGGGAGGGTGGGATTGTCCTCGGCCAGGATGCGCCGGTAACGGTCGAGATACGCATCGCGCTCCATGTCGCGCATGTGCGCGACGATCTCGAGGATGGACCACTTGCCCGGACCCGGGGTCCAGAGCAGGAGCTTCTTCGGGACGCCCTTGAGCGCCGCCTTGAGGCGGGCCGGAGTCCCGACGACGATATGGAGCAGCGCGGCTCTTTCGAGATCGGTCATTTCCTTCTCCGTTGAGTTCAGTAGCGCCAGCTCGTGACGTCGGCCCCCGCGGGCGCCGTCTTCAGGATCCGCTCCACGATCTTGGGCGCGAACATCTGGTGATAGCGCAGGCGCGAGTAGGCGTTCGACCGGGTGTGATCGCCGTTCCAGCAGTGTTCGGCGCGATCGCCGTAGTCGACTTCTCCGCCGAAGGGCGGATTGGCGGTGGACTTGAGGAAGGCTTCGGTCAGATACACCGCGTTGTTGAGGTAGTAGTTGTCCATGTCGCCCACGTAGATGTTGACCTTGCCCTCGAGCTTCTTGCCGAGGCCCTTTTCCCAGTCGCGCTTCATGATGTGGGTGAGGTCGTAGTTCTCCCTCCAGAACGCCGCCACTTCCTTGTCGATCTTCCCGGTGGCGCGGTCCCAGATCGGCTTCGGGTAGCCATCGGGCCCCACCGGCGAATAGGTCGCGGTCCAGATGTCCCACTGCCCCCCCGAGCGCCCCTTCGATCCGAGCACCCGCTCCAGCCG
>DAORUA010000253.1:0-5818 GCA_035432945.1 Vicinamibacteria bacterium
GGGCGATGAAACCGTCGGCGAGGTCGGCCATGGTCTGCTTCCGCTCGTGCATGGTTTCCACCACGCGCAGCTCGACCTCGTGGTAGGCCCGCTCCTTCGTGTTGAGGTGGCTCGGGATCACCCCGATCACGCGCCCGCCCGAGGCCATGGCCGCGCGCGCGGTTTCGCCCATGAGCCCCACCCCGCCCCCGCCGTAGACGAGCGTCCGGCCCGTGGAGGCGATGAGACTGCCCAGCTCCTGGGCCGCGTGCGAGTACTCGATCCGGCGGCCCGGGTAGGAACCGCAGTAGACGCAGATCGACTTAAGGGCGGCCATGTCGGGATTCTCGCCCAGATGGCGGGGGAAGATGGTGGACCTGAGGGGGATCGAACCCCTGACCTCTTGAATGCCATTCAAGCGCGCTCCCAGCTGCGCCACAGGCCCACGTCGTTCCGAGGGAGGCGAACGATACCAGAACTGACCGTTTCGAAACACCTCGGCTGCCGACAGCGGTCTGGCTTATCGTCGCCGCCATGATTCGCGGCGAGGAGGTGCGGGCCTGGGAGTACACGCTGCCGGGCGGATGGACGGTTCTCGCGGGCAAGACCGACGAGGACAACGAGGCTTTGAGCCTGCGCGTCGCCCGGGCCAACGACTACTGGTTTCATGTCCACGGCGTGCCCGGCTCGCATGTCGTGCTCCAGGGGCCTTCGGGCGAGGAGCCGGACAAGGCCTTGCTCAAGGCGGCGGCCGCGATCGCCGCGTACCACAGCAAGGCCAGGAACGCCGGCGTCGTGCCGGTCTCCTGCACGCTCGCCCAGAACGTGAGCAAGCCGCGGGGGGCGAAGGTCGGCACGGTTCAGATCCGCAAGGAGACGACGCTCAAGGTGCGCCCGGGCCTGCCTAATGTCGCGGACGCTGGTTGAAGTACAGGTCCAGGAGCTGGTGGAGGTCGGGATGGGCGTCGGCCATGGCGCTCGAGAGTTCGAAGAACCCTTCCACCGCCACCGCCCACAGCTCCGCGGGCGACTCGAGGCCGTAGGGATCGAGCGGGGACTGTTCCAACGCGAGTTCCGCCCTCGTCTTTTCGAGGGCCTTGCCCATCAGGGCCGCGAACTTCCCGGTGATGTTCGAAGGGAGCCCGCCATCGCCCCCGCCGCCCACGCCCGAGGCGGTGTCGCGATCCAGCACGTGGGCGAACTCGTGGTATCCGACGTGGTAGCCGTCGTGCGGGTCGTCGAAGCTGTCTTCGAGAGAGGGCAGGGAGAGGATGACCGTGCCCCACGGGTGCGCTTCGCCCGAGAGTTCCGCGGTCGCGTCGCCGTCTCCGTTCGCGATCTGGAAGTCGCGGTCGAAGTCGTCGGGGTACAGGAGAACCTCGGTGACGTCGGTCCACCGGAACCGGGGCCAGCCGGCCGAGAGCGTGCAGGCCGAGGCGGCGACCAGGAGCTTGTCCTCCCGCTCGAGCGCCCCCTCGAAGCTCACGCCCGTGATCCGCTGGGTGGCGAGGAAGTGCGCGACCTGGTCCTCGAACTCCGATTTGATGGCGGCCGTCATCTCGGAGTACGGGACCGACCATTCGAGAAGGAACTTCCGGTCGGTTTCCGAGAGCGGTGCGACCACGGCCCTGGACTTGAAGAGTCCCACGGGGCCGAACTTACCTCCTACCTCAAGGGAGCGCTCACCACCAGGTCGACGGTGCTGCCGAGCTTGAGCGGCGTCTTTCCCTCGAAGGCGACCTTCAGCGCCAGCACGCGGACGTCGGTGGGGCGCGCCGGGTCCTGCGGCTTGATCCGCCTCAGGGTCACGTTGCCCGGGATTTCCTCCACGCGACCGCGGAAGCTCCGGCCGGGGAATCCGTCGGCCCGGATCTCCACCTCGGCGCCGATCTTCACGCGATCGGCGTCCGCCTCGTGCGCCTCGCCCTCGATGCGCAGTCGATCGAGGTCGGCCACCGTGAACGCGGGGTCGCCGCGATCGACCATCTGGCCGGCGTTGACCACGCGCGAGGTCACGGTGCCGCTGATCGGCGCGATCATGCGGGTCTTCGCGATGGTGGCCTCGAGGCGGCGGATCGACGCGGCCGCGGTCTCGATGCGCGCCTGGGTGATCTCGACATCGCGCGCGGCCGCGTCGCGGTCGAACGCGGTGAGCACGCCCTCGGTGAACAGCCGCACCTTTCGCTCGGCGTTGAACTGGGCGAGACGCCGCTCCGCGGTCGCTTCCTCGAGGCGCGCCTTCGCCTCGTCCAGGCTCGCCACGAGGTCGCTGGCGTCGATCTCGGCCAGCACCTGGCCCTGGCGCACGAGGTCGCCCTCTTCCACGTTCACGCGGAGAAGGCGGCCGACCGCGTCGGCGCCGATGGTCACCTCGGAGCCGGGGTAGGCGACGACCCGGCCCTCGGCGGCGACGCCGCTCTGGGGAGCGGGCGCGCCGCCGTCGGTGACGGGTGCGGCCTGGGCCCGGGGCTGGGCCTGCATGACCGTGCCCGCGAGGAGGGCGAGGCCGATTCCGGCCATGGAGAGCAGGACAAGGCTTGAACGCATGGTGGGTCCTCTGCTTGAAATCAGGCCGCGTGGGCCCGGGGAAGAATCAGTCCGTCGGCGATGCCGGCCACGCGGTCCGCGACGCGCCGGACCTTGGGATCGTGGGTCACGATGATGAGACCCTTGTTCTCGCTCCTGGCCAGGTCGCGGAACAGGTCGAGGATCGAAGCGCCCGTCGCGGAGTCGAGATTGGCGGTGGGCTCGTCGGCGAGGATGACCTCGGGCGAGCCCGCGAGCGCCCTCGCGATGGCCACCCGCTGCTTCTGGCCGCCCGAGAGGTCGCGGGGCAGGAAGTGCCTGCGGTCGGTGAGCCCCACCGCGTCGATGACCCGGTCGGCCTCGATTTCGGCTTTCGCGCCCTTGTGACCCTTGATCCCGAGCGCGTAGAGGATGTTCTCCCGCGCGCTGAGGGCGGGAAAGAGGTTGAACTGCTGGAACACGAAGCCGATCGACTTGCGCCGCGCGTCGCGCAGCGCCTTGTCGTTGCCGCTGATGCGTTGGCCGCCGATGTGAACCTCGCCCGCGCTGGGGGTGAGGATGCAGCCCATGATGGAGAGCAGCGTGGTCTTGCCCGAACCGGAGGGGCCCTCGAGCGAAACGATCTCTCCCCTGGTCACATCGAGGCTCACGCCGCGCAGAACTTCCACGCGCTGAGACCCTTCTTCGAACGTCTTGCGGACCACCCGCGCCTCAAGGACCTTGCTCATGTGCCTTACCCCCGGAAGACGAGCGCGGGATCGATGAGAGCCACGCGGCGGAACGAGAAGAGTGCGGCGGCCAGGCACATGGCCAGGGTGCCGACGAAGACGACGCCCGAGAACTGCGGGGTCAGAAGCACGGTCAGGTGCAGGCTCGCCATCGCGGGACGAACCGCGTAGGAAGCACCCGCGCCGAGCGCGAAACCGCAGACCGCGGCGATCAGCGCCTGCTCGCCGAGGATCTTGTAGATATCCCAGTTCGAGCCGCCGATCGCCTTCACCGTGCCGAACTCGCGGATGTGCTCGACCGCGGAGGTGTAGAGGGTCTGGGCCACGATCACCACGCCCACCAGGATGCCGAGGAAGACGGTCACGCCCATGCTCATGCCGAGGCCGGTCGACTCGATCCAGTACCCGCGCGAGGCCGCCGCCCACTCGTCCCGGGTATGCACGTCGTTGAACGGGAACATGGGGCGCAGGCGCGCCGCCACCTCCTTCGGGTCGAAACCCTTCTCGACCTTCACCAGGACGTAGGTGGTCTGGCCGCTCAACTGTTCGAGCAGGCTCTGGGCATTGCCGAAGTCCATGAAGACGATCGGGGTGGTGGTGAAGGACTCGGCTTCCGCGCTGCGGCCGATGATCCGGAAACGCCGGCCGCCCAGTTCACGGTAGTCGCCCACGTCGAAGCCGCCGAAACGGAGGACCGCGGACCGATCCATCATGAGGTTGTACCCACGGTTCAGATCCTCCGCGCGGCCCGCCTCGACTTTCCAGGGCAGGTTCCAGTACGCGGGATCGGAGATGCCGTAGACGAGGGCGTTTTCGGTGGCGCCGCTCGGAAGCTGGATGTTGACGAACTGGACGATCGCGTTGTCCGCGCGCTCCACCCCGGGGACACCGCGCGCCCGCAGGAACACCGTCTCCGGGAACGGGTTGCCGAAGTCCACGTTCGGCGTGTTCTTGGCCACGATCCAGATATCCGCGCTCGAGTTCTCGATGGTCACGGTGGCCTTGCCGAGAAGTCCGAGGAAGAGCCCCACCTGCACGAGGACCAGGGTCACCGCGAAGGCGACACCCGCCAGCGTGATCGCGAAGCGGATCCGGTCGTGGAGGAGGTTCTTGCGGGCGAGGGAGACCATTACCTCTCCCTTCGGCTGACAAGAAAGCCGCGCAGCGTCGCTTCCATGGAGGCTTCAATGAGACCCGGGCGGGGCGGGACATGCGGAAACTGCCCGGGCTTGAAGGTGATGAGCAGGGAGACCACGCCATGAATGCCGGACCACAGGATCTGGGACACGAGGTCCACGTCGTCCTTCTCGAAGAAACCCTGGTCCATGGCCTCCACCACCGCGTGGCGCAGGAACGCATACGACTGCGCGGGCGGGGTGTCGGCTTCGTTGACGTGCTTCTTCCAATCGCCCGCGGTCATGAACATGAACCGGTAGTGATTCGGGTTCGCGATGCCGAAGGCGGAATATGCGCGGCCCAGGGCCCGGATCCGATCGACGGGATTCTGGGGGAGCGGCTGATCGCTCATCGCCGCGGTCAGCTTCTCGAAGTCGGCGAAGCAGAGGGCCTCGACCAGGGCGTCCTTGTTCTCGAAGTGGTGGTAGATCGTGGTGGGCGAGTACTCGATCGCATCGGCGACCGCGCGCATGGTCACGTTCTGGTAGCCGTGGGTCTCGAACAGATTGTGCGCGGCTTCGAGGATCTTGCGCCGGACGTCCTCCTTCTCCCGCTCTTTTCGTTCCGCGATTCCCATTGCTATTAACTCCGTGCTGTGACTTAACAACGTTAAGTATCACCACGATGTTCCATGCAGTCAAGAGGAATTATTGACCCGCCTCTCCAAGATATTCAATTAATTGAGTTTCACTGCCACTTTTCCAAACCGCGCCCGAAAAGTCGTAGCATTACGCCCTTTTCGCAGTGCCGGCTCCATCGGTTCAGGAAACCCAAATAAGCAGGAATGATCTCGCTCGCTCTTCTCACCGCTCTCGCGCTCGCTGATGCGCCCCCGCTCCTCACCTACTCCGGTAGCGAGAACCAGTTGAAGGTGGCCGTCCCGCGGCTGGACGAGACCATCAGCGTGGACGGCCAGCTCGACGATCCCGCATGGTCGAAGGCCGCGCGTTTGATCGACTTCTCCCAGTACTCCCCCAATGACGGACGCCCGGCCGAGCAGAAGACCGAGGTGCTCGTCTTCTACTCCGCCACCTCCATCCACTTCGGCGTCCGCGCGGAAGCCCCCCCGGGCAGCGTGCGCGCGAGCCTGGCCCAGCGCGACAAGCTGACCGCGGAAGACTCGATCACCTTCCTCCTCTCCACCTTCAACGATGGACGCCAGGCCGTCTCCCTCGCCGTCAATCCGCTCGGAGTCCAGGCCGACGGGACCCTCATCGAGGGCTTGAGCGCCGCCGCTACCCGGGGCGGCTTCTCCGGCATGGCCACGGGCAGAGAGGCGCCCGACCTGGCGCCCGACTTCGTGTTCCAGTCCAAAGGCCGGCTTACCGAAGCGGGCTACGAGATCGAGGTGCGGCTGCCCTTCAAGAGTCTCCGCTATCAGAAAGCGGAGATCCAGAGCTGGGGCCTGC
>DAORUA010000254.1:0-5696 GCA_035432945.1 Vicinamibacteria bacterium
CACCTCCATGCGCCCCCCGCAGACGAGCCCTTCCTCGCCCGCCTGCTCCGGGGTCAGATCGTAGGTGGTGAGAAACGGCCGGCCGCTCTCAATGGCGACGCGGGCGCGACGCATCATCTCGGCTTCCACGCATCCCCCGCCGATCGTGCCATGGACCGATCCGTCGGCCAGGACCAGCATCCGGGCCCCGGGCCGTTGCGGGGTCGACCCCTGGGCCCCGACCACGGTCACGAGCGCTGCCGGCACGTCGCTCTCGATGCAACGTGCGGCCAGGGCGAGCAACTCGGCCCCGCTCAGCCGCCCGCGAGTGCGGTCCGCGCCGCCTTCTTCCCCGGCCATCAGCGGAGGGTCACGCCCGCACCCCGGCGGACTTCGCGGGCGCGGTCAGGGACTGGATGTCCGAGGGCGTCATCACCACGTCGCCGAACCTGCTGTAGTAGCGAAGCTGACGGCGATAGCAGCGCGGGGCTTCGAGATCGAAGGCCACGCAGGAGTCGATCGGCCGGGAGTAGATGTGGACGGACACCACCGGCTCGTCTCCGACGACCGCCACCTGGTGAATGGTGCGCACGCGGTCGATCGCGTTGACTGGACCGCCGCGGCCGCAGGTCTCCACGTGCTCGCGCGCAAGTTGTATCTCGGTGGCGCCCGCGATGCAGTCGAGCCCGCCGACGTTCTGGCCTTCCGCGGCGTTGCATCCCTGCCACTTGAAGTTCGTCACCTCGGCGATGCCGCGATTCACCATCATCCAGCCGAGCTGGCCGTTGTGGGTGTGCAGCACCGTCTTCTGCCCTTTCTGCCAGCACACCGCCATGATCTCGAACAGGTCGTCGCGATAGATGAGGTTCCGGGTGTACAGCGCGTCGTTCCAGTGCACGTAGGGGGCGAGCGAAGAGTCGTCGAGGTCCGTGTCCTGACACAACTCGAGAACCGAGGCGCTGGTCAGGGTCTCGGGCGTGAAGCCGCGGAGCAACTGGACGAAGTCGTCGACGCGCCTGGTCCTGGGCATGCTGGAACCTCCTCGTTGATCCTGGGCCGACCGCTTCAGCCGATGAACATGTGCTCGTCCGAGTCCTCGGCGCGGCTTCTCGGAGCCGGGGCCGAGCGCTTCCGCGGTTCGGCGTTGCGGTAGCTGTCCACCCCGCCCCGGAGCCCGCTCCAGAAGGCGGAGAGCTCGCTCAGAGAAGCGATCGGCTTGACCACCAGGGCGCGAACGCTCTCGATGGTGGTCTCGACGCTTTCGAGCGTGGTCGCGAGCAGCGCCTCCACGCGCGCCGCCTGTTCCCTTCCCGAGTCGGAGATGGCGCGGAGGTTCGCGGCGCCCTTTCGCAGATCCTCGAGGGCCGGCTTGATCTCCGCGTCGAACCGCCGGCACAGGTCGGTGACCCGCTCCCCGCTGCGGCGGAGGCCGAGGGCCGCCACCACCACGAAAACGCACTGCACCACCGCGGCCAGCGCCATGACACCCAGGAAGAAGACGGCCCACTCATTCATCGATGCGAAGCCTCGCGAGAATCAACTCTCCGGATCACGGGAACCATGGAAGGGAGAACATCAGGTGCGGTCGCGCGCCTCGCGGTAGGCCTGCTGGCCCGCCTCGATGGCCGAACCGAGCCGTTCCTTCCGCTCTTCGAGGAAATCAACCGCTTCGTCCCGCAGGTGTTGAGACCGGCTGACCACCTCATCCTTGAGGTCCCTCCCCTTCGCCAGTCCGTCCTTCACCCGGTCCGCGATCATCTCCCGCGTCTCCCGACCGGCCCGGGGCGCAAACAGGATTGCGAGGGCCGCGCCCGCGAGTCCGCCCACGATGAACGAGAGCAGGACTCCCGACGTTGACGAATTTTCGTGATCAGCCATAAACGCCTCCAACTTTCTTGGTTGAGCCGACTTCGACTCGGGCTTGAAGTCTAGCCCCACCCCGGCCCGGAGCCGAAGCCCTTTGGGCGAGGGAGGGGCCGCGCCCGCATAAGATCGGCGTCAATGCTCACGGCTCGCACCCCATTCCGGATCTGCCTTCTCCTGGTCCTCCCCCTGACCGAGGCGTGCCAGAGAACCTCTTTGGCAGATCTTCCCCTCTGGCGGGTCGACCTCGATTCCACCGGGCGGGAGGTTCGACTGGTGACGCTCCCCTTCGAGCAGATCTCCTACGACATGAAGACCCACGCCATGATCCGGGACGTTCTGGATCGGAACCAGGACGGGGTCTCGGATCGCATCATCACGTACGAGGGCTTCGGCGGCGCCCGGACCGAGGAGACCGACACCGACTTCGACGGCAGGGTGGACCGGTGGGAAACCTTCGGCTCGGAGGGCCAGCGGCTGCGCGCCGCCACCGCGTCGAACGGCACGAAACCGGACCGGGTCGCGTCGTACGATCGGTCGGGCGTTCTGAGCCGCGTGGAAGCGGACACCGACCTCGACGGCCGCTTCGAACTCACCCAGATCTACGAGTCGGGAAAACTGAGCGAGAACCGGATCGACAGCGACGGGAACGGAAAGACCGATCGCATTCAGGACTTTCGAAAGGGATATCTGACCAGCGAAGACTTCGACACCGATGAGGATGGAATCTCGAACCTGCGGCTGACCTTCGGAACGGACGGCAGGCTGATCAAGGTGTCCGTGATCGGTTCCCCTCGACCTTCCGGAGCCACGAGCCGGTGATCCTGGAGCTCTCCCTCCTGCGCAGCGCGGCCGGGATCGCCCTCCTGACCGTTCTGCTCGCCCCGTTCGCGTTTGGCGCGGTAGGCACCGCGGTCTGGGTGCCCCTCGCTTGGCTCTGGAGTCTTCTCGGAGTCTGGTCGCTCGCTCGGGACCGCGGTTCCTCCCCCTCCCCCGGCTCCTGGTCGGTAATCACTCCGGCGCTTTTAGCGGTGCATGCACTGCTCGCCCTCCAGCTGGTCCCCCTGCCCCCCTCCGTCCTCCGCGTCCTCTCACCCGGCGCCTATGCCGCCCACTACATCCCGGCCATGGCGCGCGAAACCTGGGCTCCACTGACCGCAAGTCCGACGGGCACGGGCCAAGCCTGGCTCTTCTTCGCCGGCGTCCACGGTCTGATCATCACGCTGTTCCGCTCGTCGGGGCCGGCGCGATCCAGTCGAACGGCTCTCCTGTTCGCGGGAATGGCCGTCGTGGGCACGCTCCTCGCGATCGCGGGCTTGGTCCAGGCCGCCTCCCCCCACCCCTATTGGCTCTACGGGATATTCCCGGTTCCCGGCATAAGGTCACACGAGCGAGGAGTCTTCGGCCCGTACTACAACCGCGACCACTACTCGAATCTGATCGCCATCGCCGCCTCGGTGTCGGCCGGATTGCTCGCGAACCTGATCCCCCGCGAGGGCTCTCGCGCGGTGCGCTCCATGCTCAACTCGCCTGACTTCCCCCGCATCCTGGCCCTCGCGGCGGCCCTGACCCTGATGTTCACAGCCAGCGCGGCCTCCGGATCGCGCGGAGGGCTGGCGGCGATCGGTGTGGGTGTTCTGGTCGGCCTCTCCTCTCCCTTTCGGGCCAGGCCGCGGCTCGCGCTCGGTTCGGCGATCCTGCTCATGCTCGTGTTCTTCGGCACCGGTGTTCCTTCGGCCATCGAGCGGATGAGCGACGTGGACTTCGAGGCGAGCCGGCTGACCGTGTGGCGGGACACCGTCCGCTTGCTCGAGTTCTTTCCGGTCTTCGGGTGCGGCATCGGCGCCTTCGCACCCGCGTACTGGCCCTACCAGCGGGTGGTGAGGTACGAATACTGGCCCCACGCGCACAACGAGTACCTCCAGTGGATCCTCGAAAGCGGCGCCATCGGAGTATTCATGGCGCTCTACTGGCTCCGCATGGGCCGGCGGGCGGCGCCGCAACTGCTTGCGAGCCGGGAGATGCGTCCGGCCCTCGCGGGCATCGCCGCGGCTGCGGTCCATGCCCTCGTCGAGTCCAGCCTGCGCGTCCCTGCGAACGCCGCCTGGACCCTTGTTTTGCTGGTCCTCGCTGTCTCCCCGACCGTCGAGGCCTCTTCAGCGTCCCGGCCGCGCGGGACCTTCGGGGACGCCTCTCACTCGGGCTAGCGGCGAAACGCCACGGGACTTGGGCTCGGGAAGGGGCCGCCGCAGGTCGAGGCAAAGCCCCGCAGAGAAGTGTCGCATCCGCATTCGAGCACGAGCGTCGACACACTTGGCAGCGTGGGACTCAGGGTGCAAAACGAGTCGGTGGCGTCGCCGGTGCAGGCCCCGCTCCAACTCATCGCCACGGGTCCGAAGAACGAAGCGGCCTCGACAACCAGGGCCTCCGCGGTGACGGTGCTGCTGCATGAAACGCTGAAGGTCTTGGACGATGTTACGGTCGTGGCCGGAACGGCCCCCGTGACCAACACCGAGCAAGCGCCAGCTCCGCCACTGGGAGGATTCACGGTCACCTGGACCAGGCACCCCGTGGGAGTGGGAGTGGGAGTGGGAGTGGGCGTCGGTGTCGGGGTCGGGGTGGGAGTCGGCCCGGCCGGAGGCGGAGTCGGGGTTGGCGTGGGCGTCGGGCTGGGCGCGGGGGTCGGGGTGGGCGCGGGAGCGGGGGTCGGCGTCGGCGCAGGGGTTGGCGTGGGCGTCGGATCCTCGCCGGCGGCGGCCCCTTCCGCCACGATCAACGGCGCGAGACCCGCGCCCGCGATCGCGAGGTCGGTCGCGAGGCTGAGGCCGATCGAAGTGAAACCCGCCGGCGCGCCGGCCAGGCCGCCGCTGGTGAGGACGCTGAGGCCCTGGGCCGGAGCGCCCGCGGGAGCGGAGAACGCGCCGCCCTTGCAGGCCTGTCCCTTGCTCAGGACCCGGGTGGGGATCTCACGGGTGCGAGACTCGGTGAAATCAGCCAGGGTGATCTGGATGTAGTAGGTCACTTCCGTGATACCCGAACCCTCCTGGATCTTGGGCAGGAACGCGCGATGGGTGGGAGGCACGCCGGGATCGACGGGCTCGGGTTCGTTGGAGTCGGTCCACCGCCTCCGGATGTCGTCGCCCTCGGTGGTGGCGCTCGGGTTCGCGGGATCCGGAGTCATCGTCCACTTGTATTTCGGGAAGTTCCCGGACAGGGTCTGGAACTCGGTGTAGAACCACTCGTCGCTCAGGTTCGACTTGAAATACAGCCGCGCGCTCACCACGGAGCCGGCAGGCTGGAACGCGAGGTCGAAGACCGGGAACTGATTCGAGGCGACGCAACCGATGGGGTTGTGGAAGATGGACGTGCCTCCTCCGGCCGCATCCTGCACCATGGCCCGGGCCAGCTCGACGTTGGCGGAGGCAAACCGGCCGGAAGTCACCTGGATGAGCAGAGGAGCCTTGCCGATGGAGAGGCCGCGAATGCCCGGGCTTGAAACCACGTACGACCCGTTGGGCAGCGACACCGTATACGAGCCATCCTTTCCGGTTCGCACGGAGAACGACTGCCCCGTCGCCACGTTGACGAGGGTCAGGGGAATCCCTTCGATCCCCTGCAGATTCACGAGCACTCGGCCCTTCACGCCGCCCTGGGTGGCGCCGGTCAGAACCTGCGCGGAAAACAGCCCCACGATCAGGAACGCCGCGACTGCGAATCTATTCTTCATTCCCCTGCCTGCCTCTCCTGACGCACCGCGTCACGCTCGTGGGCATTCTAGCGTCAGTTGGGAGCGCCGGGTCAAAACTCTCCACCGAAGGATGTGGCCGCGGTCACCCGGCCGCGGAGAGGTCCCG
>DAORUA010000255.1:0-5651 GCA_035432945.1 Vicinamibacteria bacterium
CGACGAAGCAACCCCCTCCCACCACTATCGGCCTGCAAGCCTGGTAGTGGCTCCACGAGATCGCTTCGGCCGACGTTGATCCTCGCGGCCTCGCGATGACGGCCTTACTGGCGTGCGGCCGTCACCCAACCCGCGGCTAGACCGCTCGGCGATCCGACAGGGCCAGCATGCCCTTGGCGATCCGGTACAGGAACCAGAGGGAGATGAGGCCCCAGGCGACCCAGCCCGGGGCGATGAGGAGCAGCCAGAGCGGGGAGGTGAGGAGGTACAAGGCGCTCGCCCACAGGACGGACTTCAGCCGCCAGGCGAAATGCGAGGCCTGGTAGGTGTTCGACGCGTCGCCCTGCATGACCATGTCGGCGATGAAGGCGACGATGAGCAGGAAGACGCTGGCCTGGATGCCCGGGATCACCGCGGCGACGGCCACTACGAAGTGCAGCAGGTAGCTGACCCAGCTTACGGCGTTCACGGTGTCGCTGGGGATCGCAGTCTGGTTTTCCATGGGTGAACAATAGCCTCCACAAGGAAGTACGCAGGCGGTTTCTTGAATGTTCGCCGGCGGGCGGGAGGTCCGTGCCCCCGGAGGCTACCGGATGTGGAACTTCGACTTCAGCAGCTTGCCGTTCTTCTTCTCGCAGAAATACCAGGCCGAGAGGTCGTTCAGGGGCACGAAGCGGCGCTCTTCCTTGCGGTAGTGCCAGTCCTTTTCCACCTGGTAGAAGACCTGGCGCTTCCGGCACTCGAGGATATTGGTGATCTCGTTGTCGTGGTGGTTGTCGGAGTCGTAGTCGGTGATCGCGCGCTGGCCCATCTCCGAATAGAGCAGGTTGAGCTGCTGGAGGTAGCGATCGGTCTCGGTGTCGAGATCCTTGATCTGCAGGCCGAGGCGGCGCGCCTCCCGGGCGGTGATCGGGTACTGGTGGGCGGGGTAGGAGGAGTTCAGTTCCTTCGCGATCCGCTCGGCCCGCTTCTCGTCCTTGAGGTGGTAGCTCAGGATTTCCTGGCACAGCTTGCGCGAGAGGCTGCTCGCGCGGTCGAGGGCCCCGATGACCAGGGGATGGATGTACTTGTAGAGCTCCTGGTAGGGCGTGATGTTGCGGCCCTCGACGTGGGTGGCGTCGCGCCAGAGCTTGATCACGCGGTCCACTTCGTCGTTGCTGACCGCGACCAGGTTGTTGGTGTGGTCGACGGGGGAGAGCTCGTGCTCGAGCGAGGTGTCGACCGCGGTGAGGTAGGAAAGCGGGCCCATGCCGATCTCGTCGGCGCCCAGGGCGAACATGGTGGCGGCGGAGGCGCAGTTCAAGGGGGCGAGGACGACCAGGCGCTTGCACGAACTGCGCAGGAGGTGAACCATGCGGAGCGAGGCCATGCCGCTGCCGCCGTCGGACTTCACGAAGAGGGTGATCGTCTCCTGGGGACCGATTTCGCGCAGGACCTCGTGGAGGGCCATGACGTCGTTGTCGCAGACCGAGCCCGAGGTGGAGGTCCAGTAGGTCAGGAAGGTGCCCTCGACGCGCTTGCCGATCTTCTCCAGCAGGGTCTGGGTTTTTTCGAAGAGGAGCGGGGGGGTTTTGATCTTGACTTTGGAGCGTTGGGCTTTGGTGGGCATGGGGAGCCGCGCAGTTTACTTCAGGGGTTGGTAGTGGGGGGACGAGGTTGCTTCGTCGCCGTACCGAAACGAATGGCTCCTCGCAATGACGACCCAAGAGCCGTCCGCTGCCCGGGCTTGGTAGGGGGGTGCGGGGTGCGCCGGGCCCGTTCAGAACAGACTGCGCTGGCGTTCGGCCTCGGGCTCCGCGCGGCGGATGTTCTCCGGGGTGTCGTTCCTCGCGTTGTTGACCGCGGGGCCCACGGGGTGCGAGGTCCACTGGGTGTGGGCGCCGTGCGCGATCACCTCCATGACCGTCTGCGGATTCGCGGCCGCATCCAGCCAGAGGTCGAAATCCGCGGGCGCCACGACCAGGGGCATCCGGTCATGGATGCTCTTCACCGACTCCGAGGCCTCGGTGGTGAGGATCACCGCGGCCGGGTCGACGAGATCGCTCGACGGGGGAGGACTGACCGCGATGCCGGCGAAGGCGAACGGCTTCGAGCCCGGCTGACGGAAGTAATGGCCCCGGCGCTTCGTGCCCTCTTTCGTCCACTCGAAGAACCCGTCTGCCGGGACCAGGACGCGGGAAGCCGCGAAAGCCCGGGAAAACAGGGGCGACGTCGCCACCGTCTCGGAACGCGCGTTGATGACCGGTTTCCCCTCCTTCGGGTTGATCGTCCCCCAGAGCAGGGCCTGCGCAGCCCGTTTGCCCCGGGCGCCGCGGACGGTCACGACCCGGGTCTGGGGCGCGATGTTGTACCGGGGATCGTTCCAGTCCGCGGCGTCGATGCCGAAAAGGGCGGCCAGGATCTCCGGAGGTGTGGCAAGCGTGAATCGGCCGCACATGGCTGGGCCCATTATTCATCAAACTCCCCGTCCCGCGTTCGGCGAGTCACGACCGCGCCCGCCCGCTTGATAACCTCCCCGCAGTGCAGACCTACTTCCAGAAGGGCCTCGGACTCAAGGCCGAGGTGGCGCCTCTCCTCGATCAGGACTACGGCAGCAACGTCATCGCCCGGCTGCGCGAACTCGGCTACGCCGCGGAGGCGGGCGGGCTGACCATCCGCCTCGCCCGCGAATTCGGCTTCTGCTACGGGGTCGACCGCGCCATCGAGTACGCCTACGAGGCCAAGCGCCGTTTTCCGGAGCGGCGGCTGTTCCTCTCCGGCGAAATCATCCACAATCCGTCGGTGAACCAGAACCTGCGGGACATGGGTTTCACCATCCTCGAGGACGGCCGCGTTCCCCAGAAGCGCTACGCCTCGGTCGCGGCCGAGGACGTGGTGGTTCTGCCCGCCTTCGGCGTGACCGTGGAGGAGATGAAGTACCTCCGCGGCATTGGGGCCGTCCTCATCGACACCACCTGCGGCAGCGTCCTGAACGTCTGGAAGAACGTGTCGAAGTACGCCCGGGACGGGTTCACGGTGGTGATCCACGGCAAGCACTATCACGAGGAAACCCGCGCCACCGCCTCCCAGGCCCTCCTGCACCCGGGCGGCGCCTATCTCTGCGTTCGCGACGAGGCGGAGACCGAAGTGGTGTGCGAGTTCGTGCGCGGGCGGGTGAGCGGCGAGGAACTCCTCACCCGGTTCGCCCCGGCGGTCAGCGAGGGCTTCGACCCGTCAGCGCACCTCGAGCGCATCGGCCTCGCGAACCAGACCACCATGCTCATGAGCGAAAGCCTGCGCGTTCAGGAAATGCTGAGGCGGGTCTACCTCGAGCGCTACGGTGCCCCGGGGCTCGCCGCCCGGTTCCGCTCGTTCGACACCATCTGCTCGGCCACCCAGGACCGGCAGGACGCGGTGCTCAGGATGTTCGAGGAGACCCCGCCCGACGTGATGCTGGTGATCGGCGGATACAACAGCAGCAACACCCAGGCCCTGGTGCGGATCTGTTCGGCCCGGTGCCCGACCTACTACGTCGAGTCGCCGGAGTGCATCGATCCCGGAACCGGCGCGCTCATGCACCGCGGCCTCGGTTCGGCGACGAGCGAGAGCATCCTGAACTGGCTCCCCGGGGGCGCCCGCGTGACCCTTGGCGTGACCGCGGGGGCCTCGACCCCGGACAGCGTGGTGGCGAAGTCGATCGAGCGCATCCTCGCTTCCCGCGGCGCCGGGGTCAGCGACCTCCGCGCCGTCGTGCCGCCCGCGGATTCGAGCGCCCCGGTTTCCTGATCCGCGGCCGCGGCAGGGATGAGCATCCCGCCGCAAAGACGGCTAAAATCACGCTTCTCAACCACTATCGGAGGTCAAATCCTTGGGGAACTCGACGTTGGACGCGCTGAAGGCACGAATCTCGAACGGCGAGGCGCGCGTCGGCATTCTGGGACTGGGTTACGTGGGGCTTCCGCTCGCGGTGGAGTTCGGCGCGGCCGGCCTGAGCGTCACCGGTTTCGACCTCTCGGAGCGCAAGGTGTCGAGCCTCAACCGGGGCGAGTCCTACATCCAGGACGTGGAGACTGCCAGGCTCAAGGCCCTGGTCGACGCGGGGCGGGTGACCGCCACCACCGACTTCACGAAGATCAGGGAGTGCGACGCTCTCATCATCTGCGTTCCCACCCCCCTGTCGAAGACCAAGGATCCCGACCTGGAAATGGTGGTCTCCGCGACCCGGCGCATCGCCGAGAACATGCGCGCGGGCCAGCTCGTCGTGCTGGAGAGCACCACCTATCCCGGCACCACCGATGAGCTGATCCTGCCCATGCTGTCCGAGAAGGGCCTCAAGGTCGGCGTGGATTTCTTCCTCGCGTTCTCTCCCGAGCGGGTCGATCCGGGCAACCCGAAGTTCCACACCCGCAACACCCCGAAGGTGATCGGGGGCATGACCCCCTCCTGCGGCGAGGCCGCCAGGGCCCTCTACTCGAAGGCCATCGAGACGATCATCGTGGTCTCCTCGCCGCGCGCGGCCGAGATGGTGAAGCTCCTCGAGAACACCTTCCGCAGCGTCAACATCGGCCTGGTGAACGAAGTGGCCCTGATGTGCCGGCGCCTCAACGTGAACGTCTGGGAAGTGATCGACGCCGCGGCCAGCAAGCCCTTCGGCTTCATGGCCTTCTATCCGGGGCCCGGGCTCGGCGGCCACTGCATCCCCATCGACCCGCTCTACCTCTCCTGGAAGCTCAAGACCCTCAACTACCGCGCCCGTTTCATCGAGCTCGCGAGCGAGATCAACGCGGGCATGCCCGAGTACGTGGTGGAGCGGCTGGTCGAGGCCCTGAACGATCGCGAGCGGAGCCTGCGGGGGAGCCGGGTCCATATCCTCGGCGCCGCGTACAAGAAGGACATCGAGGATGTCCGCGAGTCCCCGGCCGTGGATTTCATCAAGATCCTCCAGTCGAAGGGCGCGAAGGTCACCTACACCGACTCCTGGGTCCCCTCCCTCGAGCACGAGGGCATCGACTTGAAGTCGATCGAATCCGGGCCGGCGGTGGACGCGGCCGACGCGGTGGTGATCATCACCGACCACTCGAATGTGCCGTACGCCGATCTGGTCAAACGCGCGAAACTCGTGCTCGACGCCCGGAACGCCACCCGGGGGATCGACGCGCCCAACATCGTACGTCTCTAGGAGCCCTGGCCGTCCTGCACGATGCGCGGAGCGGCCTGAAGGAGAGGCGAACGTGAACCTTCCGAATGCCCTGACCGCCCTTCGGATCTTCCTGGTCCCGTGGCTGGTCGTGCTCCTGCTGACCCGGACGGAGTGGGGCTGGTTCCTGGGGCTCGTCGTCTTCACCATCGCGGTGATCACCGACTACTTCGACGGGTGGCTGGCCCGGAGGCGCAACGAGCAGACGAAGCTCGGGGCCATGCTCGATCCGCTGGCTGACAAGCTTCTCCTCTCCGCCGCTTTCCTGTCCCTGATCGAGCTGGAGATGGCGCCCGCCTGGATCGTGGCCGTGATCATCGGCCGCGAGTTCGCGGTGACCTGGCTCCGCTCCGAGGCGCTCGGCCGGGGGATCGTGATGTCCGCGTCGGGAGCGGGGAAGGCCAAGACGGTGTCGCAGATCGTGGCCATCTACGTGATGCTCCTGGCCCTCCGGATGCCGGTCTTCGAGATCCTG
>DAORUA010000256.1:0-5601 GCA_035432945.1 Vicinamibacteria bacterium
CCCAGGGCCTCGCGGGACCCATCCAGAAGCTCGCGGAGGGGGCCCGCAAGATCGCGGGGGGAGAACTCGATGTCTCGTTGCCCACCGCCGGTGGCGAGGTGGGAGCGCTGGCCCGCGCCTTCGAAGGCATGGTGGGCGAACTCAAGGAGAAGGCTCAGCTCGAAGCGCTGGTGGCGAACATGCAGCGGCGCCCGGGCGACATCACGTTCCGTGGCGCTTCGCCGAACAGCCGGGACTCGGGGGAGAGCGGCCAGGTGGGCCGGATCTTCGCGGGCCGCTACGAGCTGCTCTCCGAACTCGGCAAGGGCGGCATGGGCGTCGTCTTCCGGGCGCGCGACCGCGAACTCGATGAAGAGGTGGCGCTCAAGGTCCTGAAGGGCGTGGGCGAGGGCGAAGGCCCGTCCGCCCAGGTCGACCGGCTGCGCCAGGAGATAAAGCTCGCCCGCGTCATCACCCATCCGAACGTGGTCCGCGCCTTCGACTTCGGCGAGAGCGCGGGCTCGCGCTTCCTCACCATGGAGTACGTGCCCGGCACCACCCTGCGCGAAGTGATCGACGCGCGCGGCGGACTTCAGCTGACCCCGGCGCTTCAGATCGCGAAACAGGTGTGCCGCGGTCTCGCCGCCGTGCACAAGGCGGGGATCATCCACGGCGACCTCAAGCCGCAGAACGTCATGGTGATGGGCAACGGCGTCGCCAAGCTCATGGACTTCGGGGTCGCCCGCACGAGATCCAACCAGGATCACGGCGGCGTCTCCGTGGTGGGCACGCCGCTGTACATGAGTCCGGAGCAGGCCAAGGGCGCCGACCTCGACGAGCGCAGCGACATCTACTCCGCGGGCGTCATGATGTACGAGATGTTCACCGGCCAGTGCCCGTTCAAGGCGAAGGAGGTGGCGGAGATCCTGCAGATGCACCTGAACGACACCCCCGCCGATCCTCGAACCATCCGTCCCGAGATTCCCGCGGCCCTCGCCGAGATCATCCTCGCCTGCCTCTCCAAGCACCGGGCCCAGCGTCCGTCCTCCGCGGTCGACCTCGATCGCTGGCTCATGAGGGTCCGCGTCTAGAATTCAAAGATGCGAACGTCCCTCGCCCTGGCCGCTCTCCTCTTGAGCGCCCATGTGGCGGCCCAGGACGAAACCCTCCCGCCCCCGGTGGCGGAGGAGCCCGAGGCCTTCAGGTTCGGGGGCGAGATCAAGGCGGGCTACCGCTGGTCGCAGGCCCAGGAGTCGTCGATCTTCGGCCCCAACAACCAGGTGGTGGGCTTCATGCGCACGCCCGACCCGGGAAGCTCGTTCGAGATCCAGCACCTGGGCATCAGCGGCGAGGGCTTCGTCACCTCCGGCGTTTTCGCGAAGTTCGAGGTGCGCTTCCTCGACCTGTACAACCGCAATCCCACCTCCACCGACGTCATGGTGTTCGTGCGCCAGGCCTTCGTTCGTTTCGGCGACAAGCCAGAGCTGCTCAGCGCGGTCAAGGGCGGCAGAGCCTACGCGCTCTTCGGCATGGCCCCGCGCTTGAGCAAGCAGACGACCCGGCATCTCGAGAGCTACGGCCTCCTGGGCACCGCGGTCGGGAGGTTCGAGCAGCCGCAGCTCGAAATCGGCGGCTCGTTCGGGGCGCACCTCTACGCGCGCGCGATGGTCGGCTCGGGGAACCCCCTCTTTCTCCGCGACACCAACGCCCTCGCCGGCGACAATCTCTCGCAGGCTCCGGCGCCCAACGCGGGGTCGACCTACCAGGCCGGCTTTCCGATCTTCTACGACGCCAAGGTCACCGAACTCAACGTGGCCGGCGAGCCCGAGGTCGGCTTCGGCATCGGCGCGCGCGTGGGAGGCGGCGAGAAGGCGGGCGCCGATCTCCTCGGCTGGTACTTCGGCCGGACCCTCGCCGACACCGCGCGCCTTCGCGGCACGGATTACCCCGGAGAACTGGCGGTCCTGAAGGGCAACGGCTTTCCCATTCCGACGAACGGCAACAAGCGCCACGAGTGGGGCGTCAACCTGCAGGCGAAGTGGAAGGGCGGGCGCCTCTTCGCGCAGTGGGTCGAACAGGATCTCGCGGGCGCCAGCCGCTATGGTCTCGAAGCCGAGGTCGCGTGGATCCTCCAGCTTCCCGGCCTCTTCCTGGTCGGCGAGTCGCCCTTCGGCAACTGGATCCAGCCCGTCTTCCGATTCTCGTGGCTGGACAATCGTTTCGCCGCCCCGCGCGCGTTCCCGCGCCTGGCCGTTCAGTGGCCCTGGAAGAAGTACGACTTCGGCCTGCGCATGGGCCTCGTGCGCAACGTCGACCTGACCGCGGAGTACACGTACCACGAAGTCTTTCGCACCGCGACCCTGCCGAACCTCCCGATGAAGGAGTTCCTGCTGACCCTGCGAACGGGGTTCTAGCTAACTCCGGGCGACGAAGGCGCGGGCCCGTTCGGAATCGAGAGGACGGGCGAACAGGTAGCCCTGCCCGTACCGGCAGCCGAGAGCGCGCAGGATGTCCCGCTGCTCCACGGTTTCCACACCCTCGGCCACCACGTCCATGTCGAGGCTCTTCGCCAGAGAGACGATGGCGCCCACGATGTCCTCGTTGCGGCCGCCCTTGCCGAGGGCGTTCACGAACGACCGGTCGATCTTGAGGGTGTCGGCCGGGAAGCGCAGCAGGTAGGAGAGAGACGAGTAGCCCGTGCCGAAGTCGTCGATGCACAGGTGGGTGCCGAGGGCCTTGAGGCGCTTCAGCAGGTCCACCGCCATCTCCGGGTTCTCCATGATCACGCTTTCCGTGATCTCCAGCTTCAATCGGTCGGGAGAGAGTCCGGTCTCCGACAGGACGTTCTGCACCTCCTCGATCAGGTCGCCCTGCGAGAACTGGCGGCCGGAGAGATTCACGTTCACGGTCAAGTGTTCGGGCAGGGCGGGGGAGCCCTGGGTCAGCCACTGGCAGGCCTCCCGCAGGGTCCAGCCGCCGATGCGGAAGATGAGCCCGGTCTCCTCGGCGAGGTGGATGAACTCGTACGGGCCCACGATGCCGCGCTCGGGATGATTCCAGCGCACCAGGGCCTCGAAGCCCGAGGTCTTGTCCTCCTTGAGCGAGACGATGGGCTGGTAGTGCAGGACGAACTCGTTCTTCTCCGTGGCCCGCCGCAGGGAGTGCTCGAGCTTGAGCAGTCCCACCGCGCGCTTGTGCATCGACTCGTCGAAGATCTGGAAGCGCGCCTTGCCCGTGGTCTTGGCCTGGTACATGGCGGTGTCCGCGTCGCGCATCATGTCCTCGGCGCTCTCGTACTGGGCGCCCGCGTAGGCGATGCCGATGGACATGGTGGCGAAGATGTCCTGGCCGCTCACCCGGATCGGGGTCTCCAGGGCGTGGAAGATCCGCTCCACCACGTGCCGCGCGTCGTCCTTGCCGTCGAGGTCGTCGAGGAGGATGGCGAACTCGTCGCCCCCGAGACGGGCCACCGTGTGCTCGGCGCGCAGGGTGGCGAGGAGCACGCGTCCGACCTGGATCAGGAACTGATCGCCGGCGAGGTGACCGAGGGAATCGTTGACCACCTTGAACCGATCGAGATCGAGAACGAGGGCCGCGAAAAGGTGGGTGGGCCGGCGCTTCAGGCGCGACATCGCGGTGCGCAGCCGGTCCATGAACAGCGCGCGATTGGGGAGGCCGGTGAGGCCATCGTGGAGGGCGTCGTGGAGAAGGCGCCTCTCCGCCCGCCGCCGCTCGGTCACGTCCGCGCCGATCGAGGCCATGCCGCAGATGGCCCCCGACGGGTCGTGCAGGACCGTGGAGTTCCACGAGACCACGCGCGGTTCGCCCCGCGCGGTCAAGATCTCGTACTCCTCGTGGGGCGCGATTCCCGAGGCGATGCGTTCCCGGTACGCGTTCTGCATCGCGCCGCGCTTGTCCAGGGGCACGACCAGGTCGAACCAGTTGCGTCCCACCACCCCCTCCTCGTGCAGGCCCAGCAGCTCCAGCGCGTACTCGTTGGCGAAGGTGATGTCGCCGCTCGCGTCGAGCAGGACGGAGACGAGCTGCACGTTCTCGATCAGGTCGCGCAGCCGGCGCTCCGACTCGCGCATGGCGTTCTCCGCGAGCTTCCGGTCGGTGATGTCGAACCCCATGGCCAGCAGGGCGGGCCGGCCTTCGTGCTCAATGGGGCTCAGGGTCAGGTCGATCCAGGGCTCGGCGCCCTTCGCTCCGTCGAGCTTCAACTCAAAACGCTGGGGGGAGAGGGACGACGAGGGCGTGGACCCGGTCATCCGCTGGGCGAGCGCCACGCGCGAGTCCTTGTGGGCGAGCTCGGAGAAGAGCGAGCCCACGAGGTCCCGCCCCTTCAGTCCGCCCCGGCTGCGCGCCGCCCGGTTCGCGTAGCGGATGACGTCGTTCTCGACGATGTAGACGAGGGCGGCGTTCGCCTCGGTGAGGGCGAGGAAGCGCGAATCGGAGGCCGCGGACGCCTGCGGCGCCCGCCCGATGGTCCGGAGATAGTCGAGGACGCTCAAGGGGAGCGCCTATTCTCGTCTAGCGGCGAGCGGCGGGCGAAGGCTTCAGCCAGGCTTCCACTTCCTCCACCGTCCGGGGGACGGTCGAGGAGAGGCGCCTGAGGCCCGCATCGGTCAGGAGGAACGAGTCCTCGATGCGCACCCCGATGTCCTTGTACTTCGCGAAGGCGGTCGCGACCTTCTCCTTGAACTCGCGATTCGCGGGATTATCGGGGAGATCGTTCAGCGCCTGCTGGCGCAGGTACAGGCCCGGCTCGATGGTGAAGGCCATGCCGGAAGCGAGCGGCTTCTCGTAGTCGCCCACGTCGTGGACGTCCATGCCGATCCAGTGGCAGATGCCGTGGGTGTACCAGGTGCGGAACTGGTCGCCCTTCGCGTCGGTGATGAGACCGAGCTTCAGGAGGCCGGCCTTGATGACCTCTTCCGAGGCCTTCTCGACGTCCGCGGTCTTGTTCCCGGCGCGCGCGACCGCCATCGCCGCTTCCTGGGCCGCGAGCACGAGCTCGTAGATCTCCTTCTGCGCCGGGGAGAACTTCCCGCTCACCGGGGTGGTGCGGGTGATGTCGCCGGTGAGGCCCTGGTAGTTGGCGGCGGCGTCGACGAGGAGCAGGTCGCCCGCCTCCATCTTCCGGCTGGACTCGCCGTAGTGCAGGATGGTGGAGTTCGGGCCGCTGCCCACGATCGACGGATACCCCCAGCTCATGGCGCCGTTGGTCAGGTACACCTGCTCGATGGCGGCCTCCACCTCGTATTCGAACCGGCCGGGTGCTGTGGCCTTCATCCCCGCCTTGTGGGCATCGCTCGAGATCAGGACGCTCTTCTCCAGCACCTTCTGCTCGTAGGGCGTCTTGACCTGGCGCAGGTCGTCGACCATCGGTTTCGCGTCGATCATGGAGACGCCGAAGAAGCGTTCGCGGAACTTGTTGGCCCAGGAGTAGACCTCGGGCAGGGGCTGGGAGGGAGCGGGTCGCGGCCCGAACAGAAGGGCCAGCCTGCCCCGGCCCGCCTTCACCTCGGCCTGGAAGGAATTCCATTCGGTCGTGGTCTCACCGCGGCGCAGGCCGAAGTTCCTGGCGTTGAACATCGCGGTGATGAAGGGCTCGAACTG
>DAORUA010000257.1:0-5596 GCA_035432945.1 Vicinamibacteria bacterium
GGCCCGGGATGCTGGGCGTCCCGGTATTGCCGGAGCCGAGGAGCGAAAGCCGGTCGACGAGAGCGACTCCTGCCACTCCGGGCAGGGCTCCGATCCTCATCTGCCATTGATCGAAGAAGGCCTCGAGTTTCGCGGGCGTCTCGTATCGGCTTCCCGGGACCGCGACCCGCGCGGTGAGCAGTCCCTCGGTGTCGAAGCCCGGATCCACATGGAGAAGGCGGTTCAGGCTTCGGGTCATGAGTCCCGTGGCCGCGACCAGGGAGAGCGCGATCGCGATCTCCGCCACCACCAGCGCGGAGCGAATCCGCTGCTTTCCCGTCGAGCCGCGCGCGCCATCCTTCAGGCTCTCCAGCACCTGCTGAGACGACACGCGGAGCGCGGGGACGAGGCCGAAGAACAGGCCGGTCACGAGGCAGACCGCGAAGGTGAAGGCCAGGACCCCGGGTTCCACGGTGAGGTCCTTCAGGAACGGAAGACCCTGGGCCATGTTCGCGGGAATGGCCGCGACCATCAGTCGCACGCCCCAGCCCGCCCACAGAAGTCCCGCCGCCCCGCCCATGAGCGAGAGGAGGAGGCTCTCGGCCAGGAACTGCGCGACGATGCGGCCCCGGCCCGCGCCCATCGCGAGCCTGATTCCCATCTCGCGCCGCCGGCCGAGCGCGCGGGCCAGCAGCATGTTCGCGACATTCGCGCACGCGATCAGAAGGACCGCGCCCACCGCGGCAAAGAGGCCCATCACCACGGGACCGATCGGACCCACGAGCGCCTCCCGCAAGGGAGCCGCGCGGAGGCCCGTGTCCTTGTGCCACTGCTGATCCGCCCGGGCGCGGGTGGCGGCGATGGACGCGAGTTCCGCGTTCGCCTGATCGCGCGTGGCCCCCTCGGCCAGGCGGCCGATCGCCCACATCCAGTGCATGTAGCGCCGCTCGACCGCGCGCTGATCGGGCGACAGGGTCACGAAGACCTCGGGGTCGCCGAGCCTCGCGAAGTGGAAATCCTGCGGCAGGACGCCCACCACCGTGAACGGATCGTCGTTCAGCGTGATCGGCCGGCCCACCACTCCGGGGTCCCCCGAGAACCGGCGCTGCCACAGGCCGTACGAAATCAAGGCCGCGCTCCGTTTCAACAGCGGCTGATCTTCCTCCGCCCGGAAGCCGCGACCGAGAGCCGGTTCGACCCCAAGGACCCGGAAGAAGTCCGCGGAGACCCGCCCGGCCGCGAGCCTTTCCGATCCCTCACCGGTCCTGAGCGTGAAGGCGTCGAAGGCGTAGCCCGCGACTCCATCGAGGGTCCTCGCCTGGTCCTCCACATCATTGAAGTCGGGATACGAAACCTGCCGGCTCTGCTGCCGCGGTTCGGTTTCCCAGATGTGAACCAGCCGGTCCGCGTCACGGTACGGCAGTCCCTTGAGCATCACCGCGTTCACGACCGTGAAAACCGCGGAATTGGCGCCGATCCCGAGCCCAAGGGTCAAGACCGCGACCAGGGTGAACGCCGGGGCCTTCCGGAGGCTCCGGATCGCGTACTTGAGGTCGTGAAGGAGGGGCAGGAGTCGCGGCATGGGCCAAAGGGCAGCAAGCCCGGTGCCAGCCAGCCCGGCGGTAGTATCTTCAGCCTCGCCGTGGCCCTCCCGAGAAGAACAACCACCTCGTCCACCCGGAGACCCCGGACGACCATCCGTCTGAATCTGGTATGGACCTTCAACGAGTCGAAGCGGATCGGGACACCCGGCGGCTTCGGCGAGGTCTTCGAGGGCCGGGGCGAGGACGGGTCGCCGGTGGCGGTCAAGCGGATCCGGCGCGTGACCCCCGGTCTCGCCACCGGTGAGATCCGGATCGCGCGGACGCTGATGTCGCGCCCGAGCCAGCATGTCATTCCCATCCTCGACGCGGGCAAGGACGCCACGACCGGGCACAACTTCGTGGTCATGCCGCGGGCGGACGAAAGCCTCCAGGACCTGATCGACCGGGACGGAGCTCTCGTCGACGAGGACGCGATGACTGTCCTCAGCGACGTCCTCACCGGCCTTCAGGAAATGAAGAGGATCGTCCACGGCGACCTGAAGCCGGCCAATGTCCTGCTGCACGAAGGCCGATGGAAGCTCGCCGACATGGGCATCGCGCGCCACGTCGACGACGCCCCCGCGACCCTGTCGATCCGGATGTTCGTCAGCGAGGCCTACGCGGCGCCGGAGCAGTGGCGGTTCGAGACTCCCACCCGGGCCACCGACGTCTACGCCTTCGGATGCCTCGCCTACGCCGTGCTCACCGGTTCGCCCCCGTTCCTCGGGCCATCGCAGGAGGAGTACTGCGTCCAGCACCTGAAAGCGGTGCCCCGGCCCCTCCCCGCGTCCCCGGCGATGCGCGCCCTGGTCCAGATGTGCCTGACCAAGGACAAGGCGGCCCGGCCCTCGATCGAGACCGCCCTCGTGCTTCTCAAACGGGCGTGGGGCAAGCGTTAGGAGTGGCCGCGAACGGACGCCCGGTCCCAATACCGGACGGTCCGTAGGAGGAGAAGCCGCCAAACCACACGGAAGCGGCTCGATCGCTGGCACGGGACTTGGATGGATCCCCGTCATGCTGGAGAGACTGACTGCCGACGTCATCACGGCCGCGCGTTCCCTGAGGCGCATGCCCCTTCTGGTGGGCGGCGCGGTCCTCACCCTGGCGCTCGCGGTGGGCCTCAACGTCGCGGTGCTCGGCCTGATCGATCGGGCGCTCTTCGCGGCTCCTCCGAACGTCGCGGAGCCGGAGCGGCTCTTCGCCCTGGGCTTCACCGCCCCTGGCGACGAGCGGAGCCCCGCGACCATGCGCTCGACGTCGTATGTCGCCTTCAACGCGATCCGGGAGGCCGGGCCTGCGATCGCGGGAGCGGCCGCGTTTCAGAGAGCGTCCGCGACTTTGATGCTCGGTTCCGACCAGCGAAGCTTGAGCGCGATGCTCGTGTCCGGGGGCTACTTCACACTGCTGGGCGCGCGTCCGCTCCTCGGCCGGAATCTCGACCCTGGCGACGACGCCGCGGCCGCCGTTCCCGCGGTGGTCCTGAGCCACGCGTTCTGGCGCGCCACGCTGCAGGAGGACCGCGGCGTTCTCGGTCGACGCCTGGTGATCAATGGAGTCGAGTACGCGGTCAAGGGTGTGATGCCCGAGGGGTTCACCGGGCACACGACCGCGAGGGTGGACGCCTGGCTTCCGTTCGCGGTCGCCATGCGAGGCACGCCCGGATGGGACCTCCAGGCCTTCCGGAACGTGGCTGGTGTCCTGGTTCGCCTGGCCCCGGCCGGAAACCCGGTCGCGGCCGCCGCGCAGGCTCAATCGGCGATCCTGCGGCGCGTGGCCATGAATCCGGTCGCGGGCGCAGAGGTCGCCCCGACCGAGCGAACAGTCGCGCTCTGGCTGGGCGGCGTCGCCTTGCTCGTGCTGATCGCCGGCCTCGCCAACGGCGCGATCCTGCTCGTCGTCCGCGGCATCAGATCGCGGCGCCTCATGGCCATCCGCGCCGCGCTCGGAGCATCGAGAGCGCGGCTGCGCTTCGAGGCGCTGCTCGAAGGGCTGTGGCTCGCCGCCGCGGTCACCCTGATCTCCCTCATCCTCTCCTCATGGCTGAACGACGCCCTGCGGAGCGTTCTGTTTCCCGACCTGCTGAGCCGAACCCCGGTCGGCGCCTTCGGGTGGGCGACCGCGGTCCTCGGCGGGCTGGCGGCCCTCGCGGTGGCCGCGGGCGCGGGGCTTTCCCAGATTCCTTCGGAAGGGCTTCCCATCCACCGCGGCGCCGAGCCCTCGGGCGTCACCCGAAGGAGCCGGACCATGACCGTCCTGCTGCTCGTGCAGACCACACTCGCGGTGCTCCTGCTCGCGAGCGCGGGGCTCTTCGGAGCGAGCCTCCATCGCCTGGGCGCCCAGGACTTCGGCATGGCCATGGACGGCGTGATCGTGGTCGACTTCGAGCAGACGTCCGCGGACATCGCGGGGCAGGATCGGCTTCTCAGCGAAGGTCTCGAACGCGTGAAGGCGCTGCCCGGCGTGGGCATGGCCACCGTCATCGACGCGATTCCATTCGCGGGCTTCAATGTCCCCCCGATCGCGGTGCCGGGCCGGGCGGAGCCTCCCTCGGTCGGCGGGCAGCTTCCCTTCCTCACCGCGGCCACTCCCGAGTTCCTGACCATCCTGGGAGTTCGACTCGTCGAGGGTCGGTCCTTCACCGCCGCCGACGATCGCGGCGCGCCGGTGGTGATCGTGAACCAGGCGATGGCGAAAGAGGTCTGGCCGGGCGAGAGTGCCATCGGGAAATGCATCCGCATCGGTTTCGACCCCGACTTCGATCCTTCCACTTTCGACGCATCGGCGGGCCCGCCGATGCCCTCGCCCGGTGTTCCCTGCCGTGAAGTCGTGGGCGTCACCGCGGACGTGCGGCAGAGGTCGGTCCTTCCCACTGGCGGCGAGGACCGCCTCATGCAGTACTTCGTTCCCTTCTCCCAGGTCCCGACCCCGCCCTTCGCCCCGAACCCCACGAGAATCCGCGGCCTTCTCCTGAAGGTCGATGCGCGCTCACCCGGTCTTCTCTCCGCGATCCGGCGCGCGGTCGTGTCCGGGCACGCCAACCTCCCCTACCTCCGGGTGCGGCCCTATGCCGAACTGCTCGAAGTCCAGATGCGCCCGTGGAGCATGGGAACCCGCCTGCTCGGTCTCTTCTCCACCCTCGCCCTCGCGGTCGCGGCCATCGGCATCTTCGCCGCCTTCGCGCATGCGGTCGCGGAGCGACGCCGCGAGATGGCCATCCGGCTCGCGGTGGGCGCCCGTCCGGCCGAGGTCTTGAGGATGGTGCTCGGCGAGGCCCTGCTCGTGGCCGCGGGCGGGGCCGCGATCGGCGGCTGCAGCGCGGTTCTCTCCGCCCAGGGCCTGCGATCGCTTCTGTTCGCGACCGAGCCCTTCGATCCCCTCGTCCTCGCCGCCTCGAGCGGGCTGATGCTGCTGATTGCCGCCCTCGCCACCTTCGCCCCCGCCCGTGAGGCGGCGAACCTCGATCCGAGCGTCCTGCTGCGTTCGGAGTGACCTCCGACCTTTCTCCGCCGCGAACCGCGCGCGGGGATCGGATCGCGATCGTGGCCTCGTCGAAGTAGGCTACGCCTCCACCGCCCGGTCCGGGCGGAGTTTTCGTATCAACCTCAGCAAGGGATCAAAGGTCAATCCATGTGGGCCGTCGGTCGTCTTTCACTGCTTTCGAGAGGGCTCACCGCCGGGAAGCCCGAGACTCCCCGCGCCAGCGCGCCAGCTTCCGTGCCCACTCCCGCTTCCGCTCCCGTGCCCGCGCGCCCGGCAGATCCCGAGCCCGCGCCCGCACGCGTCAGGGCCCCCATCGTGTCCTCGCCGGCTCCCGTGTCCGTGTCCGCGCCCGCCCCTGTGCCGGTCGCGATGCCGGCCCCGATGCCGGGCCTCATCCAACGCATGGTCACGCGAGTGAAGAGCTTCTTCCGCTCGCTGTTCGGCTAGAGCCCGCAAGACGGACGGCCGCAAAGGTCGGGGCGGGATATCGTGGGATTCTCTTGATGGAGGCCCGAATGCATACGAACCGCCGGCTCGCTCTCACTCTCGCGCTG
>DAORUA010000258.1:0-5579 GCA_035432945.1 Vicinamibacteria bacterium
CAGTGAGCGAAGAAGGAAAAGCGGCCCGGGACTACGACTCGGATGCGAGGAAGGTGAATCTCCTCGGTCGGATTCAGCACCTCGAGACGGAAGGGCGGTTTGTGGAGGCGGCGGCGCTGATCGCCGCCACCCTGCCCCCGGGCCAGGACGAGATCCCGAAGGCGCAGCTGCCCCTGGCGCGACGCGCGGTCAACCTGTTCACCCGCGCGGGCGAGGTGCGATCAGCGGCTCAGGTCATGATCCGGTTTCCGATCGACCTGGCCCTCCTCGTGGCCGACGAGTCCGGCCAGTCCCTCGGTCTGGCTGCGGCCGCCCTCGCCGAGTCGACCGAGCACCCCGAACTCGCGTTCCGCCTGCGGTCCTGGCTCGGGCACTACTCGGGCGCGGCCCGCCTCGCCCGCCAACTCGGCCGGCACAGCGAGGCCGGGGAGCTGTTCCTGCGGGCCCACCTGCCGGTCGAGGCCTCGCGGTCCTTCACCCAGGCCGGAGATCGCCGGCACGCCATCGAGGCGCTCATGGGCCTCGACAGCACCGACCCCGAATACCGGGAAGCCTGCGTGAAGGCGACTCGCCTGGCCGCCGACGAGGGTGAGATTTCCTACGCGCTCGACCATTTCGTCTCTTCTTTCGTCGCTTCGCCCCCGCACGATCCGGCCGAACTGGACGCGCTCACCCTCCTAGCGAATCTCTACGCGCGCAAGGGCCTGCGAGAGAATGCGAGGCGGGTGGCGGCGGCGCTCCTGGCCGCGGACCCCGCCCATCCGATAGCCCTGCAGATCCAGGCGACGATCCGGGTCAATCCCCCGGACGAGGCCGTGCTCCTGCCCGATCTGCCCGCGGCCCCCCGCCTTCCCGACCCGGAGGACATTCTGCAGGCCCCCGGACGGCTGCCCATCGCCGGCGTCTTCTCCGTGGGCACGCTGGTCGAAGGCCGCTACAAGCTGGTGGCGCGCATCGGCCGCGGCGGCACCTCCGCGATCTTCAAGGCCCTCGACACCGTTCTCGGCGACCACATCGCCCTCAAGGCCTTCCTGCAGGCCGTGCCCGACGAAAACGCGGACCGGCGGATCCGGCGCGAATTGAAGATGGCCCGGGAGTTGACCCATCCGAACATCGTGCGCGTGCACGAACTCGGGTCGCAGCAGGGGTTCAGGTACATCACCATGGAACTGCTCGAGGGTGTCGACCTGCGGGACAAGATGATCGCCGGGCTCTCCATGGCCAAGGGTCTCGACTATCTGATTCAGGTCTGCGACGGCTTGGGCGCCGCGCACGCGAAGGGCATCGTCCATCGCGACATCAAGCCGGAGAACTGCTTCGTCACCACCGCGGACGTGGTGAAGATCCTCGATTTCGGAATCGCCAAGGTGGTGGCGGCGCCCGGGGCCACTCAGAGCGGCGCCATCCTGGGGACTCCGGCCTATATCTCGCCCGAACAGATCAACGACTACAGCGGGGTGACCCACAAGGCGGACATCTACTCGCTGGGAATGGTGGCCTACGAGGTCTTCGCCCATCGCACCCCCTTCGGCCTGCCCGACCTGATGAACCTCATCCGCATGCACCTGGAGGAGATCCCCCGGTCGCCCCGCGACTTCAATCCGGCCATTCCCGAGCCCCTCGCCCGCATCATCCTGAAGACGCTCGAGAAGAAGCCGGGTCTGAGGCACCAGAGCTGCGAAGAGCTCAAGAAGGAACTGATCGCGGCGCGCCCGCTGCTTATTTGACGCCCGCGGTTTGCACTTTCAGGGTCTCGTTCCTAAGATCTCCGTGTAGTTCCCTCCCCAGACACTCCGTACCCATCCCGCCCGTCTCTCGCGCGGCCTGCGTCAGATCGAATCGATCCGCAGCCCGAACCGCGAGCCCGAAAGAAAAATCAAATGTCCGACGAAGAGAAACCCGCAGGGTCCCAGGGCCCCGGGTCGGCCCCGCCGTCCGAGGCGCCCGAGGGCGGACCGGAGGCGGAGGTCCGTCCCAAGGGGGATCGTGGACGCGGCCGGCGAGGGCGGCGCGGACCAAAGGGCGGCGCCGCGAGTCCCGCGGGGGAGTCCGTACCGGCCCCGGAAGAAAGTGAGTCGCAGGGGGAGCCCGCGGATTCCTCCGGGGAGAGAGCGGAGCCGCGCGACGGGAAACGCCATGCCGAAGGAGCGGACGCGCGTTCTCCCAAGCCGGGCCGAAGCGACCGCCGCGGAAAGCCGCGCCGCGAGAAGCCGGGGGGGCCGAGCACCCGGCCCGCCGCGGGGCCGCCGAAGCACCGCGAGCCCAAGCGTCACCACGACGTCCGGACCAAGGACGGCCGGCTGATCGACGTCGAGGACGATCCCGACACCGCGAAGGCCATCGCCGCGGCGGCCGCGGCGGCCGAGGGCGCGCGGCTCGATCTGGCCCAGCTCAAGGAGATGCCGATCGGCGAACTCGCCTCCGTGGCGAAGGACCTCGAGATCCCCGGGGCCCTCAACATGAAGAAGCAGGAGTTGGTCTTCCAGATCCTGCGCGCCCAGGCCGAGAAGCTCGGGCTCATCTTCTCGGAGGGAGTGCTCGAGATCCTCCCCGAGGGTTTCGGCTTCCTCCGCGCGCCCGAGTACTGCTACCTGCCGGGTCCCGACGACATCTACGTCTCGCCCTCGCAGATCCGCAAGTTCAACCTCCGGACCGGCGACACCATCAGCGGCCAGATCCGGGCGCCCAAGCCGGACGAGCGCTACTTCGCCCTGATCAAGGTCGATGCCATCAACTTCGAGCCGCCCGATCTCACCCGGGACAAGCCGCACTTCGACTCGCTCACGCCCCTCTATCCCCAGGAGCGGCTGAAGATGGAGACCGGCCCCGAACAGATCTCGAACCGCGTCCTCGACCTCGTGGCCCCCCTCGGGAAGGGACAGCGCGCGCTCATCGTGGCTCCGCCGCGCACCGGCAAGACCATCCTGCTCCAGCAGATCGCGAACGCGGTCACCCGGAACCACCCGGAGGTGGTCCTCATCGTCCTCCTCATCGACGAGCGGCCGGAAGAAGTCACGGACATGCAGCGTTCGGTCCAGGGCGAGGTGATTTCGTCGACCTTCGACGAAGCGGGGGAGCGCCACGTCCAGGTCGCGCGCATGGTGCTCGAGAAGGCCAAGCGCCTGGTGGAGCAGCGCAAGGACGTTCTCATCCTCCTCGACTCGATCACCCGTCTCGCCCGCGCCTACAACACGGTCGCGCCCCAGTCGGGCCGCGTGCTCTCCGGCGGGGTCGACGCGAACGCCCTCCAGGAGCCCAAGC
This sequence comes from Vicinamibacteria bacterium, assembly GCA_035432945.1. Classification (GTDB taxonomy): domain Bacteria; phylum Acidobacteriota; class Vicinamibacteria; order Fen-336; family JAGNNV01; genus JAGNNV01. Next base: position 3,262 of record DAORUA010000258.1, read on the forward strand.
GTTTCTTCGGGGCCGCGCGGGCGGTGGAAGAGGGCGGCTCGCTCACCATCATCGCCTCCGCCCTCGTGGAAACCGGATCGCGCATGGACGAAGTGATCTTCGAGGAGTTCAAGGGCACGGGCAACGCGGAAATCGTGCTCTCCCGCAAGCTGACGGAGAAGCGGATCTACCCGTCGATCGACATCGAGAAGACGGGAACCCGCAAAGAGGAACTCCTGGTTCCCAAAGACGAGCTCAACCGGGTCTGGGTCCTGCGCAAGGTCCTCTCCGCCATGTCGCCGGTGGAGGCGATGGAGCTCCTCGTCGAGCGGCTATCGAAGAGCAAATCGAACACCGCCTTCCTTCAGAGCATGGGGACGGGCAGCTAGGCCGCGAGCCTGGAGGCTTACCGGGGCCGCGGCATTCCGGCCCGGCGCCGCTGGTCCTCGAGGTCCACCAGAGACTTCTGGAGATCGACCAGCTTCTTCTTGTCGGCCTCTATCGTGTTCCAAAGGTCGGCGCGCGCCGGAGTGATATTGATGAACGACGCCAGGTTTCTCTCGTTTTTCGCGATGGTGGCCTCGAGTTCCTTGATCTCATCCTGGGCCTTCTTGACCTTCTCGTTCCATTCCCCCTGCTTCTCGGCCGCGATCTCTTCCGGAGTCTTCTCCTTCTTGGCGCTCGCGGACCCGGCGGGCGCCCCCGCGGTGGCGGCGGGAGCGCCGCCGACTTCCGTCTGCGATACGTCGCCGCCGCGACGATCGCCCTCCGTGTACATCTTCGCGGGCCCTCCCTCTTTTCGCAGCTGGGCGCGCCGCGCCTTCTCCGCCTTGGCGAGCTCGGGGAGGCTTTGCTGGGTCTGTGCGGCGGCCGAGGTGGCGAGGGCGACCGCGGAAACGAGGACCAGAAGATTCTTCATGTTCATCGGATGTCTCCTCCTGAAAGAGAACTGAACCCGGGCAGTATAGAACGCAACCCGTCCCCGGACCGCGTGATAATGTCCACACTTGACCGTCGCGAGCCAACCAGGGCAGAGGGGACCCTTGGCGGAAGCCGCTGAATCGAGGGCGGCGCGGAACGCCAATGTCGCGGCGGTCATGACGTTTGCGGCGTTCCTGGGGCTTGGTTTCGCCCTGCCCTTCCTTCCCCTCTTCGTCCAGGAACTGGGGGTCCTTGACCCGGTCGACGCCGCCCAGTGGGCGGGCGTCCTCATCGGAGTGGGGCCCCTGCTCGCGGGTCTCCTGGCGCCCTTCTGGGGAGGCCTCGCGGACCGGCATGGCTACAAGCGGATCGCCCTCCTCGCCCTCACCGCCATCGGCCTGGCTCAGGTCGTGGCCTCCCTCGCCCAGAGCCCCCTGCACGTCCTGGTGTCGCGCGTGCTTTCCGGCCTCTTCGGCGGAGTGGGACCCCTCGGCCTGGCCATGGCGTCCGGGTCTTCTCAGAGGGAAGGCGGAGCGAGCAAGGCGATCGGCAAGATCCAGGCCGCGCAGATCCTGGCCGCCGGCTTCGGACCGCTCCTCGGCGGGACCCTGGCGTCCTTCCTCGGCATCCGGGCGGCCTTCTGGGGAGCCTCGATCTCCTGCCTCTTCGCGGCCCTCGCGGTGGGCCTCTTCTACGTCGACGAAGGCACGGGCGCGCCCGCGCCACGAAGGGACCCCGCCGCTCCGTCCCTCGCCGCGCCCGGCAGCTTCTTCACCGCCCTCGTGTTCGTGGTCTTCTTCGTGAACTTCGCCTCCCGCTCCTTTACCCCGATCCTGCCCGCCCAGCTCGAGTCCTTCGGGGTCGCCCCCTCTTCCCTCGCCTTCAGCACCGGGGTTCTGATCTCCGTGTACTCGATCGCCGCCGCGGTCTCGTCATTTGGCTTCGGGCGTCTGGCCGCCGGGATCGACCCGGTCCGGCTCATCGGTCTCTCCCTGTTCCTGTCGCTCCTCGCCGCCCTCGCCATGGCCCACGCCGCCACCTTCGGAGCGTTCCTGGGCGTGGCCCTGGTCTACGGACTGGTGTCGGGCGGAGGGCTGACCCTCGGTTACAGCATCGGGTCGCGCCGGTTCCCGGAGGCCTCGCGGGGCGCCTCGTTCGGCCGGCTTTCGGGCGCGGCCCTGATCGGAGGGGCGGTAGCGCCCGCGATCGCCGCGTTCGTCGCCCGCTCGGCCCTGGTGGACGTCTACTGGATGAACGCCCTGATCTACGCGATCCTGATCGGGACCGCGGTCACGCTGCTTCGAGCGCCGGTCCGGGCCTGAGGCCTGCCCCTCTATCAGGGTGCGGAAAAACTCATTCCGTCATTCCGGCGAAAGCCGGAATCCACTTAAATCACCACTAAACAGGCCGAGTGGATC